>NZ_QVGY01000014.1:54698-56355 GCF_003604105.1 Faecalibacterium sp. AF10-46
CCAAGTGGGAAAGCCGGAAAACGCCGCCGGAAGGGGGCAGGAACACCATGCAGGGAGAACGGCAATTCACCTCATGTGGTCAAAATGAGCACATGAGGTGAAACGGACGTTTATCTACTCGTTGCGGCAGGAGAAATCAATGTAGACAAATTGTCCACATTGATTTGCCGTAACCCAAAGGACGTTTATCCACCTGTTGCAGCAGAGAAAATCCATGTGGCCAAATTGACCACATGGATAAGCCGCAGCACCGAAGAAAGGATGTGTGCCTATGGGAAACAACTTTACCCCCGCATGGATCAAGAAAGGCTTCTTCAACGAATCTATCTTCTGTGACGATTTTCTCAGCACCCACCAGTTCCTCTATGTGAATGGCGCATTTTTCACCCCGGAAGGCAGGGTCACAGACACCATGAACCTGCGCTGTGAAATTTTCGATATGCTGCGAGACCATATCGGCGCAAATATCGCCAAACGGGTCAGCAATGTCGTGGACGTACTGAAGCTGGCGGCACAGGTGGAGGACTTCCCGCCCATCACCGACCGCATTGCGCTGGCAAACGGCACCCTGTATCTGGACGGCACCTTTCAGGAAGGCAAGCCGGAGATCGTCCGCAACCGGCTCCCGGTCAAATATGACCCGAAAGCCGCCCAGCCCGTCCACTGGCTGCGGTTCCTGTCCGACCTGCTCTACCCGGAGGACATTCCCACGGTGCAGGAGTTCATCGGCTACTGCCTGATCCCCAGCAACAAGGGGCAGCGCATGATGGTCATCAAGGGCAGCGGCGGTGAGGGTAAGTCGCAAATCGGCGTGGTGCTGTCCCGGCTGTTCGGCTGCAACATGAAGGATGGCAACATCGGCAAAATCTCGGAGAACCGCTTTGCCCGTGCCGATCTAGAGCACACCCTGCTCTGTGTGGACGATGATATGCGGATGGAAGCCCTGCGCCAGACCAACTATGTCAAGTCCATCGTGACCGCACAGGGGCAGATGGACTTGGAGCGCAAGGGCAAGCAGAGCTATCAGGGTTGGATGTACGCCCGCCTGCTGGCGTTCAGCAATGGCGATTTGCAGGCATTGTATGACCGCTCGGACGGTTTCTACCGTCGTCAGCTCATCTTGACCACCAAGGATAAGCCCCTGTCTCGTGTGGATGACCCGGACATTGCCGAGAAGATGGCGGCAGAGGTCGAGGGCATCCTGCTGTGGGCATTTGAGGGCTTGCAGCGGCTGGTGAAGAATGGCTTCCAGTTCACCGAGAGTGACCGTACCAAGCGCAACCGGGAACTGGTGAAGCGGGACAACAACAATGTGTTTGATTTCCTTGAATCCGAGGGCTACATCCGCCTGAAGGCGGATGCCTGCACCAGCTCGAAAGAGCTGTATGAGGTCTATCGAATGTGGTGTGAGGAGAACAGCCTGAATGCGATCAAGGCACGAGGGTTCAGCGATGCGCTGATCGCCAACCAGCGCAGGTATAATCTGGAATCCACCAACAACATCGTCAACTCGTCCGGGCGGAGAGTCCGAGGCTTTGTGGGCATCGAAGCCCTTGTGCAGCCCGACCTCACCCCCAATGGCTGGCGGGCATGACCCGCTTTTGATCCCCCTATATGGTGCGTTTTCGGTCTTTCGCTGCGTACGTGCGTACAGAGA
>NZ_QVGY01000015.1:0-46516 GCF_003604105.1 Faecalibacterium sp. AF10-46
GTAGCGTTTACACGCAATACATTACGCGACTTCGTGTCGCACTTCGCCTTCGGGATCATTGATAATAATATCATCGTCCGTCACCAGAAACGCATTGGCAATTTCACGCTTTGCCGAGAAACTTTTACCGGAGCCGGGAGTACCAAGAATCAAGCCATTCGGGTTTTTCAGCTTCTTGCGATCCACCATAATCAGGTTGTTGGACAGAGCATTCAGACCGTAGTACAGCGATTCTTTTCCGCTCTGGTACAATTCCTGCGTGGTAAAGGGGATGAAGATAGCCGTGCTGCTGGTGGTCAGTCCCCGCTGAATTTCGATCTGGCAGTCTGCCAGCGGCAGGCTGCTCATCAGACCCTGCTCCTGCTGGAAGTCCAGTCGGCACAGGTTGCAGTTGTGCTTCTGGGCAATACTGGATGCCTGAAAAACATTGTTTTCCAGTTCCTGTTCAGTCCTGCCGGTGTTCAGCACCAAAAAAGTGACGAGGAACATCCGCTCGTTCTGGCTCTGCAATTCTTTCAGCAGAGCCTTGGCATCCCTGCCGTAGGTCGCCAAATCCGACGGAATGATGTCAATATCATACCCGGCACGGATAGCTTTTTTCTGCTCCTCGATCTTGCTGCGGTCCAGTTCCGTGATGGTGCGCTTCACCGTCTTGATGGCACGGTTCTGGTCAACGGACTGGATGTGCATGGTAACGATCTGGCTGGAATCCATGTCCAGAAAATCCTTCAAAAGCTGGTCGCTGATGTCGGATGCCGTGATGCTCAGAAAGCTGACGGCGCAGAAGATACCGCCCATTTGGAAGGTGCGGCTGTTCTTGAAGGCAAAGGCGGTGGGCGCAATGGCATCCTTCGCGGAAAGCCCGCTTTTCACAAGGTCTTTCCAGTCAAAGTGAAACTTGGATGCGCCATCCATGTTGAACATATCATGCATGAGCTTCAGCCGCTGGACACCGTTCAGGGATTTTGCCTGCACCCCCAGCCGGTGGAAGTTATTCAGCAGGTCATTCTGGATGTGGTCGAGCCGGGGCTTGACCTGTGCCATGCTCTCGCCCTCCACACCAAAGGTGATGAATTTGGTCTTGGTCAGACCATTATTGCCCTTGGCAAGCTGCTGGCGCAGCATCTGGCTGTACTCCGCACGAACATCATCGAAACCGTCCTTCTGGAACGGAATGCGGATGCTCTTTTCAAACTCGGTGCTGTCGGTTGCCATGTTCACAAAGGACAATTCAAACTTAATGCTGGAATCGAAGAAGTTCAGAAAACTGCACCATTCCTCGAAAATGGCGGTCTTGTCCTCCTGCTGCGCCAACTGATAATTGATGTCCTGATACTGGATGGTGCGGGTGTAGTAGTTTGCTTTCACCCGGCAGGTGCCATCCTCAAACATCCGCTGCATGGGGATGGACTGCTGGGCGGTCCGGGGCACGGCGGGTTTCTGCGGTTTTTTCTTGCCGTCCTTACCGGTCTTTTTCCAAAACGGAATCATAGGTTGCGCCTCCCTTCATCAAAATCGCATAGTAGTTGTTGGTCTTGTAGGGGCGGATCTTCGGGCGGACAAACCGGGACTGCACATAGTACGACAGCAGCTTTTCCATGGGCTGACCGTTTTTCTCGTACATCCCAAGGAAGAACGCCGGCAGCATCACCGCCATCATACCGAGGGTGGCAGCAGTGTTGCCGCCGGAATCCCGGAGAACAAAAAACAGCGGCACTCCAATGAGAGCCGCTGTGCCAAAGCAGACAAGCTGCCGTTTGGTCAGGTTGAACGCGACCTTCGATTTCACTTTCGTCAGGTCACGGGGAACTGAAATATACGCAGCCAATAAAGCACCTCCTTTAGTGCGCTCCGAGGACGGATTTCGTCACCGAGCTGGTCTTGAACAGGCTGAAACAGAGCAGAACGGTGTAGCCCACAATGCTCCAAATGGAGTTGATGGCATCCCCGGAAATCGCTACGCTTTGGATCAGCACCGCATAAATGGCAACACAAATCAAGATCAGGAAGCCCTGAAAACCCAGTGCAAACAGGCATTTCAGGTAGTTCTGCCCCATGTGGCTCTGCTCGTGGTTGCCGAAGGTCGCCATGGAGATGGGCGCAAGGCTCACCATGCAGTAAATTTCAATCATTCTTCCGTAGACGATGACGAAAATAACGATGGACAGGATGCGCATGGTGATGCCAATGAAGAAGGACTGCAAAAACAGCCCGAACAGGGGACCAACGTCCATCTGCATCAGGCTGGATTGCAGCATGGACAAGCCAATGTCGTTGACACGGGTATTTCCGGCAATGATGCTGCTGGAATCGGATACCACCTTTTGGGTGACATCGAACACCGCCATCACGATGTCAAAAGTATTGCTGATGAGCCACACCGAAATAGCAGTCTTAAAAATCCAGCGCATGATGAGGGCAGGCTCAAACTGTGCCATATTGTTGTGCTGGGTAATCATCTCGATCAGTTCGTAACAGGCGATAAAGGTCAGGATGATGCCTGCAATGGGCAGCACCACGTTCCGGGACAGCGATTCGATCATGGCGAACACCCGTGGCTCAAAGCTGGAGGGCTTGGTGCCCACCTGCTGTGCGATGTTGCCCACTTGGGTGTTCACATCATCAAACAAGCCGGAGAGATTGGACATAATGCCTGCCGTCAGGATGCCTTTGATCCAGTCGGCAATGGCTTTGAGAACGGTTTCCATTCAGTCACCGTCCTTAGCTGAAATGGTTGATAAGGGTCTTGAGGAGATTCAGGAGAAAAATAATGTGGGTCAAAAACTGCATAATAGCACCGCCTTTCATGGATGGGTGGATAAAAACGCGGCTTGGAGCACGGACATTTAATAAAACTGCAAGCTGCAGAGGGCTTTCCGCTGCTGCTCAAGCCGCCGTATGGAACAATGCCCTCATTTCATCTATCATTTTTGATTGATGAATGATAGATGAAATGATATGAGCAAACACAAAAAGTGTTCGACGGAAACAAAAAAGCCGACTGCTTTTCGGCAATCGGCAAATCATAATCAAAGCTATATAGCTGTTTTTATAAGTCGGCGAACAGGAACCTTATGATAAACATCAAGGATGCGTTTTTCTCCATTTCGCCAAAAGGGGTTCATATAATAACAATCGCATTCTTTACAATACCAAATGTATTCAGCTTCTCCGTTGATCTCTAATGTGAATGCCTTCATTTTTAGAAGCGGATGCCACGGGCAATGTTTCTGAAGCTTTTCTTTTTGACGATCAGCTTTGCAAAGTCCAAAAAGCTTACCACATTTTAGAGGGGGCGGATTAAACTTAAAACGACTATCAATGGGATTTTCTATATAATCATTGAAGTTTGATAATCCAAGTTGATTGAGAGGTCTATAATGAAGCCCTGCATTATGTTGATTTTTTGCCATTATAACAATCCTTTCTCAAGCAAGCATTTTGCCCTCCAGATAGGAGCAGCGGAGATAATCAGGATTGGTGTAGTATACGTTGGAATTGAAATCGGAGATCTCATCCGTGATAAACGACGAAAAAACATCCAGAATTGCCTGTGCAGCATCTTCATCTTTCATGGTGGACAGCACCAGCCCCTGATACAGCATTCCGATGGAGGTTGCAGAAGGGACCGTATAGCGGCACTCCGCAGCAGTATCAAAATCCCCATCCGGGATGTTGAGATCTTCAATCAGCTCATCTGAAACCTGCTCAAAGGACAGACAGTGGTTTACTTCTGCCAGCCGGAGCTGCCGTTCGATGCCGGCTTTTGTGAAGTGACGAATCACATCCTGCCGATGATTTTTGGTCTTACGGGCGATGGTCTCGATCAGGCTGCAAACGTAGAGAACATCATTTTTCTGCTTTTCGGTCATGGATGGATTCACTCCTCTCAAAGGTCAGGCAGTGCAAAGCGTTTACGGTATGAAAGCTGATCTGGTGTGTTGGATGCTTGAACTTCGCCAATGCCCAAAATGCTTCACGGCTGATCTGCCCGGACGTAAATCCATTGACATAGTCCCAGATGGTGTCATCTGCCATGGGACCCTCCACAATATCATAGGGATGGGTTTCGCCTGCACGACATTTTGCAATGAAATCCAGCCATTCGTCCGACATTTCAGGGAAACGCAGGATTTTCAGGTCAGGATTCTCTACATAGCGATAGACGTTCACAATACCATCGGC
Source organism: Faecalibacterium sp. AF10-46 (assembly GCF_003604105.1). Taxonomy (NCBI): domain Bacteria; kingdom Bacillati; phylum Bacillota; class Clostridia; order Eubacteriales; family Oscillospiraceae; genus Faecalibacterium; species Faecalibacterium sp. AF10-46. The sequence goes on from NZ_QVGY01000015.1 coordinate 4,186, forward strand.
AGAACGGCGGTCTGCCCAGCGGTAGGCTTGTTGATAGCTGTTCGTGCAGTAGAATCCCCAAGAAAAGTCCTTTGTATACCGTGTGATGCGGATTTCGGGATAGACAACTTCTTCTTTACTGCCATGATACAATAAAATCTCGCTCATCTGATTCACCTTCTGTATGTGAGATCGTTACTATGGCTTTCCTTATTATAAATATGTACCGGGCGGCAATCGCCGCCCGCTGTTCTTAACCGAACAGACCGCTCAGCAGGGGAATCAGGGTAATGCCCACCAGAGCAACGCCGCCGCCAGCCATGAGCTGCTTCATGCCCTGACTCTTGCTGCCGGGGTTGTCGTTACCATAACCTTCCAGCAGGTTGATGGCACCCCAAACGCCGAGACCGGCACCCAGAGCGACAACCAGAGTCTGAAGAACTTCGATAGCAGAGTTGAAGAATTCCATAGTCTTTTCTCCTTTATTATAAAGCGTTTCCGGTCGTTTGTACACACCCGAAATCTTGTAGTTTTACGTTGCATAACCGCAGCAAGGCTGATTTTCTGGTGCACCTTTCTGACCGGGATAAAAATAAAACCGCCTACCGGGTCAGGCAGACGGGAGCGAATCAGCATCCACCACGATGAACTCATCTCCGGGTTGGATTTTTTCTTTGCGGTTCAGATATTTTTCAATATCGAAGGTGTTTTTGGGGTCGTAGTCCGAGGTCAGCTTGTAGTTAGGGTGCTGGGTCAGGTCGTACTTGTCGCTCAAAAACGGTCTGACGCCACGCAACTGCAAAATACACTTGCCGCCGTCCAGCACCGCCAGCTCGTCCCGGCTCAACAATTCGTGGCCCATCTTTTGGAACGTAGTGCCGTAACTGGGGCTATTGCCACGGGTGTCTGAGGTGTTGAAGGCGTCGATGGTCTCCTTGCCCAGCATCTCGGACAAGTCTTTCAGGGTGGTCGGCTCACTGCCGCCGAGGAAAATCTGGCTGTCCATGTTGCCCACAATGGTATCCGCGTTATCCTTGTAAATGGCTTTCAACTGGCTTCTCGCCTGCAAAACAAGGCAGGCGGAGATCTCACGGCTGCGGATGGTGGCCACCAGCTTTTCCAGATTGGGAATCTGCCCGATGTTGGCGCACTCGTCGATGAGACACCGTACATGAACGGGCAGCTTGCCGCCGTATACATCATCTGCCTTGTCGCACAGCAGATTGAAAAGCTGGGTGTAGACCATGCTGATGAGGAAGTTGAAGGTGCTGTCCGTATCGCTCATGATGAGGAACAATGCCGTTTTCTTATCGCCCAGCGTGTCCAGTTGCAGCTCATCGTACATAGTGAGGTCACGCAGCTCTTGGATGTCGAAGGGGGCTAATCTGGCACCACAGGAAATGAGGATGGATTTTGCGGTCTTGCCGGCAGCCAGCTTGTAAAGTTTGTACTGCCGCCCGGCAAAGGAATTGGGCTTCTTTTTCGCCAGTTCTTCAAACAGCAGATCCACCGGGTTCTGATATTCCTCGTCATCCTCCAGCACCTGCATGGTGTTGAGCATTTCCAGCAGGGTGGCGAAATTTTGCTCCTCCACCGGGGCTTCATAATGCAGATAGGCGATCAGGGCAGTGAGCAAAAGACGTTCGCTTTTCTCCCAAAATGGGTCCCCACCGGACCCTTCGCCTTTGGTGTTGGTCATCAGGGTTGTGACCAGTTTGAGAATGTCCTTTTCGCTGTGGACATAGGCGAAGGGGTTATAGTGCATGGACTTTTTGAAGTTGATGGTGTTCAGGATTTTCAGCTTGTAACCGTTTTTCAGAAGTGCGTTCCCGCACTCGACCACGATACTACCTTTCGGGTCAGTGACCACATAGGAACTATGACATTGTAAAAGGTTGGGTTTAAGCCAAAATCTCGTCTTGCCGCTGCCGGAGCCTCCCACCACCAGCACATTTTTGTTCCGGGCGTTTTTGGGGTCCGGTGGGCGGTTGGACATCATCAGCCGTTCCGTTTTGGTCAGGATGATGTTGTCTGCAAACTTGGGTGCCATGAACGGCTCAATATCCTTGGCGGTGCCCCACCGGGCAGAGCCGTACTCCATGCCGTGGCGGTACTTCTTGGCGTTTTTTCCACGCAAATAGACCGCCAGCCGTAACCCTGCACCGCAGCACAAGCCCACCAGCAAATCGAGCGGATGCAAGCTGGGCAGCGGGTTCGCAAACGCCACCGGAACGGTGCCCATCATCGCCATGATCTTATCCCCCAGCTCTTTGCCCTCGGCAAGCCGCCACGCTTCGCCAATGTTGGTTGCCACCAGCCCCAGCAAAATATAGGGCAGATACAGTGCCAGCAGCTTTGTCAGCTTTTTCGTGGTCACAGTCCACGCTCCTGTTCCTTATGCCGGACTTTGCCGGGGAGTTCTGCCGCCGCCTGCACCAGTTCATGCAGTTTTGCCAGCACCGAGGGGCGTTTGTCTTTGTTCAGCAGAGATGCCGAATACTCTTTGAACGCCGAGTTGAAGGCTTCTGCATCCGGGGCTTTGAAAAAGACCAGATACCGGGGCGGCACTTCGGAGGTGTCCTTGCGGATGGCATAGTCGATGCCGTACTTTTTGGCGTAGCGTTCCAGCCCACGGATGCCGGTCTTGCTAATCTCCACGCTGGACACACCATGGTTTTGCCGCAACAGGGTGCGGACACTTTGTTTGCCTTGAGATGCCTTGGACTGGTACAGCCGAAACGCCGCCTTTACTGCCCGCAGGACAGTCCGGGCAGACAGCTTTGTGGTGGAGATCATAATGTTGAATGACTTCTGTTCGATTTCTTCCTGCAATGCCATCACCTCCCGTGCAGCAGGGTGATTTTAGCGGTCATGCTCTGCCGGGGGCTTGGTGCGGGGCTTTTCTGCGGGAGGTTCATCAGGCACCGGCAGCACCAACAGACGGTTGCCTAGCTTCAGAAAGGCTTCCGGCTGATGGAAAAGCTGCTCGTACTTCTGTGCCAGTTCTGGGGTCAGGGATGCAAAATCCTCCTCGCCCAATCCCACCACTAGAAAGTCTCCGGCAATGGCATCATACATTTCTCCGTTTTCATCCCGAAGAGCACGGTTCAGGGGCAGACCCATGAGCTTACCATCGTCATTGCAGATGATAGCCACTGGGTCTGCAAAGGGGTAAACAGCAGCAATCGTGCCGCCCACCGCCTCCTGCAAGGCTTTCAGGTTGTTGTCAATCTCGACCTGCTGCGGATACTGTCCCGGTGCAATTTTCAGCACCGACAAGGTGTTCTCGTTCTGTTCCATTATCGTCCTCCTCGAATTTGATAGAGATCTCCTGCCAGGCATGGGCGGCGTTCAACAGAGCTGCCACGAAGAAGCCGAAAAAAGCGCCGGCTTCAAAAAATGCGAAACCGATAAAAAAGTTCAGCATGGCACACCTCACTCCATGCAGATGCAGGGCAGCTTCTGGTCGTCTGCCATCAGGGTGATGCTGTGGCTTGCCAGATACTTCTGGAACAAGTAGACTTCATCGATGGTCAGCGAGATGACCTCGCCGTCCATGTTGGTGCGAACAAGAATCACCGGGCCGGTCAGGTAGTGCTTTCCGCCCATCTTCAGCACCTGCGCCGGGTTGTAGCAGAGCAGCAGCGAGGTGTTGGGAAGGTTCAGGCAGGCATCATCCTCCTCAAAGCAGGGCAGGATGCCGGGAGCCTCGTCCAGCGTGATGATGGTCAGCTCCATATCCGGGGCAATGGCAGCGAGATAGACTTCACCAGGCTTTTTTCTGCCGTTCAGAATCGTGTAGATGCGAGTATCAATGGTGACTTTCTCGGAACGGATGTGAGTGGTAGTAAAGTTCATAGACGTTTCCTCCAAAATTTTTGCAAAATAAAAGACCCGGAACTGGGTCTTTTGGTTCAGTCTGCGATCAGCGCGCTTCTTCCTGCTTCTTCTGTTTTGCCTGTTGCTTTTTTAGTTGCCACTGGTCGAGCAGCTTGATGATGATGCTTTCCATCTGCCGGGGCGTGTAATTGCGTGGAAAGTATTTCCGCAGGGTTTCGTTTTTGATGGTCACGGTGTCCAGTTCGCTTTTCTTTTCCTCATTCATAATGTTGTAGACTGCATCATAGTCAAACTCACCCTGCTGCGCCAGCTTTTTTATCCGAATGGCTTGTGAAAGAGATGGTGCGTTCTGGGAAGCATCCATTGCTTCTAAAAAATCCTGTTGCTGTTTTTCGTCCAGATAGGACAGTTCTACCGCAGGGTTAAAAGAGATTTTTTTCTCGTCCACCATGTCGAGCAATTCAGGGACAAGGTTCGTCAGACGCACAAAACGCTGGACTCGATTGCGACTTTCGCCTGAATCTTTTGCTACTTTTTCATCGGCTCTCAACTTCGTCCCAACTTGGGACGAAGTTAAATCTGACCTAGCACCTTGATTTTTTATTGCATCCAGCTTCATCTTGTACGCAAATGCCCGCTCGCTGGGCAGGATGTGTTCTCTCTGCAAATTGGAATCGACCATCAATATCGTGGCGGCATCATCCTCCATATTTCGCACAATGACAGGCACGGTGTCCAGATTTGCAAGCTCTGCGGCGTGTTTCCGACGATGCCCGGAGATGATCTCATAGCCGCCCTCTGGTCTGGGGCGGGCAATCAGCGGCGCAAGCACACCGAACTGCGAAATGCTTTCCACCGTCCGGGTCATGGAATCATCGTCCAGAACTTTGAACGGGTGGTTTTTGAACGGGAAAAGTTCGCTGACGGGAATCTGTTGTACCTGCTCCCGCTGTTCTTCCTGCCGGGACTCTTCGGTCGAAAAAATATCATCGAGACCTTTCAGTGCTACGTTTAAGCCGCTTTTCGGCATCCACCAACACCTCCTTCGCAAGAGATTGATAGGCTTCTGCCACCTTGCTCTTGGGGTCATACTGGAAAATGCTCTTGCCGGCGGCACTGGTTTCAGCAGCACGAACAGACCGGGGAATGGTCTGGTCGAACGCCTTGATTTTACTACCGTATGCCTGACGAATCAAAGTGTCGATCTGCTTTCCATAGTTGGTGCGGCTGTCCGTCATGGTGAGCAGGATGCCCTCGATTTTCAGCTTCGGATTGATTTTCTGCCGGTGTACCTTACAGATTGTCTGCAAAAGCTGCTCCAGACCTTTGGCAGAAAGATATTGAGCCTGTACGGGTATCAAAGCAGTGTCTGCCGCCGCCAGTGCATTGATGGTGAGCATCCCCAGCGAGGGCATACAGTCCAGCAGGATATAATCGTACTCCCGTTTTGCTCCGTCCAACACCTGTTTGATCATCTTTTCCCGGTTCATGCAGTTGACGAGAGACACTTCCAGCCCTGCCAGTTCGATGTTAGCAGGGATCAGGTCAACGCCCTCTGCATGGTGCAGGATGCCTTCACCGGGCGGAATACTCTGATCGTCCATGGCTTTTGCCATCAGGGTGGAAAGGGTGGTGGGCAGTTCATCGGGCTGCTGCCAGCCCATGCTGATGGTCAAGCTGCCCTGCGGGTCAGCGTCCACCAGTAGGACTTTTTTGCCCTCCATCGCCAGCCCGATGCCCAGATTTTCACAGGTGGTGGTCTTGCCGGTGCCGCCTTTCTGGTTGACGATGGCTATTGTGGTTGCTTTCTTTGAAATTTTCATCACCTCCGCATCGCTAAGTCGTGGTTGGTTTGGTTCTGGTAGGAAAGTTGCATCGTGGTGGGTGCGTTGTACAGAGAAGCGAGCAGGTATTGTTTCATGTTTCGGATCGGACTGCTGTTCTCTGCAAGGCACTTCAGCACAAAGCGGATGTGGTCGGCGTTCAACTTCATAAACCGACTGCATACCACCTCGGCGGGCTTATCGTCCCCAGCAATGTGCAGCAGCTTACGGTTGGTAGCGCAGGTGTCCACCAGCAAGTCTACGATCTGGTAGATAATGTCCTCGTCATCCGGGCAGAGCCGGAGCAAAAGGTCTATCTCCAAAGACTGAGAAAAATATTCTTCCAGTTGGGTGCGTTTGCTCATCCCATCCGCTTCTTCAGAATAGAATGGATCAGTCTCACTCATTTCAGTATCATTCTCTTTAGTCTTATTACATCGTGATTTTGAAGGGTCTTGACTTGCGTTTTTGAAGCCTCCAGAATCGTGAAAATCACGATTTTGGAATATTGATTTTGACGATTCTGCCGAAAAGTTCTTCACATACACCAAACTTGGCTTTCCCAGACCTCTGCGTTTTCGTTCAATCAGACCAAACTTTTCGAGTTCCCGGAGCAGCTTGGTCGCTTTGTTGTCTGCGCAACACAACGCCCTCTTGACATCCTCTATCGTGAAGATAATGAACACCCGGTTCTGCTCGTCCAGCCAGCCGTTTTTCACAGACAGGCTCATGCGGTCCAGCAGGATGCCGTACAGGGTTTTTGCATCGGTGGACAGACTCTGGAACCGTGGCTCCTGAAAAAGAGCCTTGGGAATGCGGTAGAACGAAAACAGTTCTCCGGCTTGTCCGTAAAAGTAGTCAAGGGTCATGTGGCTTTTTCAACGTTTTGCTCCAGCTTGTGTTCAAAAAATCAACCGCCTTTCGTTTGAAAATAAAAAGCGCACTCTTTTCTTATTGAAAAGTGGTGCGCTATGTAATATAATGGCTATATAATTTAGCTATCCAAAAGATAGTCGATGAGATATTCTTTCGGAATCATGAAAGATCGTCCGACTTTCAGGCAGCGAATTCTATGTTGATGGATTCTTCTGATGATGGCAGTCTGGCTTTTGAAACCGAGTAAAGTTGTTGCTTCTTCGACAGACAGCACATCAGGATAGTTCACAAATAATTTTTTATAATACTCTTTTGCTTGATTTTGATTCATTATCCTTGACTTTCCTTTCGTTTTGTGCCTAAGCAGAGGAGCGTTTTGCCCTGCATCCCTCCTGAACATCCCTCCAATTTCCATTTGGGCGGTCCAAACCGAAAAAACAGAGTAGAGGAAAAACGCATCGAAAAATCGTGGATATTTCAAATTATTGTTCGTTGAGGCGTGAATTTTGCCTTTGCACAGTGGGAACCAGATATCACTAGATATCACTGGATGACACCAGATGGAAGATGAGGATAAAAACTCAAAATCGCTCGGGAAACCATGTGGGTTCGAGTCCCACCATCGGCATCAATGAAGCAGTTCAAGCTATTTTTGGCTTTTGGACTGCTTTATTTTTTTACTAGGGCTCATACTTTCGTGTTCTCCGGGAAAATATTGACGATAGCATTTGCCGAAGATACCTTACTGGAGAAGTCCAGATGGGTATAAATATTGCTGGTGGTGCTGATATCACTGTGACCAAGCCACTCCTGAATTTCTTTCAGGCTTACGCCATTGGCGTAAAGCAGGCTGGCGCAGCTATGGCGCAGATCGTGGAAACGGATGCGCTTCATCTGATGTGCTACCAGAAAATCCGGGAAATGTTGGCTCAGAAAGTCGGGGCGAATACGCCGCCCCATAGGGTTCACATAAATATAGTCGAGATAGTCCGTGCAGTAGTCTTTGCCACAGACCTTCCGGTTCAACTCCTGCTCCTTTTTCATCTTATTGAGCATTTGCTCACAGGCAGGAATAAGGGGAAGTGTCCGACAACTGGACTTCGTTTTGGTTCTATCACGAGCGACTTCGGTCATAACACCATCAACCTTTGTGGAAACGACTGTATGCTGGATACTGATTGTTTTGTTCTCAAAATCGATTGCGTCCCATTTCAGACCAACAATCTCACTGCGGCGCAGTCCATAGAACGCAGCCATGATGACACCAAATTCTGATGGATCACCCTGAATCACTTTGAAAAGCTGCTCCAGCTCCTCCGCCTTATAGACCTCCGACTTGAACTTTTCCTTACGAGGACGTTCAACGCGGTCTGCCGGGTTGGAACGGATCATACCGATCTGAAAGGCATACTGTAAGCATTTGCGGATGTTGGCATGATAGTGAATAACGGTGTTTGCCGTAACGCCACGATCCAGCTCATGCTGATAGAAGTCTTGGATGTACTTCGGATGCTGCTCAAGATCTTGCAGGGTATAATTGAATGGCTTGAAATAAGGAATGATCCTGCGTGTAATTACGATTTCATAGTTTGCATAGGTCGTGATTGCTACACGCGACTTCATCATTTTCAACCAATCCATAAAGAAATCGGTGAAAAGTACCGGGGAATTATCAAGGCATGGGTCAACCTCTTTGATGGGGTTGACTTTCAGCCAGTTGCTGTCAATTGCGTACTGAAAGGCATCGGATAGTTCCTTGTGCCAATCCAGAAGCTGCTGAACCGTTGCTTCCTCCTGCTGGCGTTCATAGCGGAAAAACGTTTCCAGATCGCGCGGAGCGAGAGCTTTCAGGGACAACTGCTTCTTTTCAAAGTAAGGCATGATAACTTTACCCATGTCATAAGCATATCTGCCGTAAGTTTCGGGAGGAAGGCTCATTACACTTTCCCGAAGCCAGCGGGTGAAATACTCCGATACAGGAAGGTCGCAGACCTGCTGCATCGTTTCCGGGTTGAACTCCTTTTGTGTTTGACGCAACAGGGATTCAGCCCGCTTTTTGTTTCCCTTGACGGGAAGGCCAGTGCTGATTGATTTGGTTCTGCGCTTTCCGGTCGTGTCCTTCCAGCTTAGAATCATCTGATATGTACCGTTTTGTTCTCTCAGGTGTCCAGCTACATTTATCATATTAAGGCTCCTTTCTGCCTGTAGCTAAACGCCGCTCTCTTAGGCACCCATAGTTTAGAATAAACGAGGATGCTTTGCAAGGATGGCGCAAGGGATTTTAGGACGCGCATCCCTCCTGATGGTCAAGTTTGATTGACCAGATACTCTACAACGCAGAGTTTCGGGATTTTGTAACTGCGCCCCACACGAGCAGAGCGAATCTTGTTTTCCTTAACAAGCAGATAAGCATTCTTGCGGCAGATGCCCAGCATTTCCTGAAGAATCTCAACCGATACGACATCAGGATATTTTTTGAACATGGTCAGATATTTCTCTGTCTGACGAGTATGTTCGTCCTGCTGAATCAACGTGCAGGATGCAATTTCACTCATCGTAGTTCGCTCCATTTCAGTTCAATATGTTCATTATGTTTATAAGGCACAAGAAGATACTATATGTAATATATGGGCGGCATTTATACAGATGCCGCCCATATTGCCAAGGGGATATGCTTGATTTTAGAACTTCATCGGCAGAGCGTCCTTGCGACCTTTGCCGTTGTAGGCCATGTAGATGGGGAAAACGTATTTCTTCCATCCGGGCAGCTTGGCGGGATTATCTCTGCCGACACGGTAGATCTCCATAGGATGGACGCTGCCCAGCGCACGGACGAGCCGTTCTTCGCTGAACTCACCATGATACAGTTCCACGAAGTGCATCACGCCCCGCAGGACAGATGCACGGAACGAATCGGGCTTACCGTCCCACGCAGCCACGATCAGCCGCAGGGATTCGCAGTAGATCTTCTCGCCCATCTGGTTGTACAGCTTGAGAGCGGTGCCCACGCAGCTGATACGGTAGTCGCTCAGCTGCAGGCTGTCATAATTGAACGCCAGACCCACCCGGTTGGTGGCTGCGAGAAACGCTTTGGACGGAGCATCGCCGCCCACGACCTTGGCGCGCAGCTTGATGCCCGCCGTCAGGGGTGCGGAGTGGCCGTTCTGCTCAGCAAAGAACAGGGCTTCCTGCTCCATCGTCAAGCCGGTGTAGACCTTGCAGAGAATCGGCAAATCCTTGCCGCCATTGCGGAGAATGCGCCCCTCGATGGTGTGCTGACCGTCCACCACATAATATCTGCCGTTGCGGAAGCTGACTTTCGGCTCGTTGGCGATATACTCGTTAAAGTCGGTGGCAATCAGTTCCACCTGACTGCGATGTACTCGCCGCTGATAGACCTCACGAGGATAGATCAGCTTACTACTGTGAATCACCATCATCTGGTAAGGCGGGGTGATATTGAAAGAAGCGGCAAAATTGTTCGTGTCGTTTTTCAGGCGCATCGCATTTCCTCCTTGATTCGCCAAATGTATTTTTCGGCTTCGGTCAAAATCTCAGCCACCTGCTTCTTACGCTTCGGGCTGGTGAGCAGGCTGGGATTAAAGGTGAAGCTGTATTCGAGCCGCTGGATCATGGCATGAACAGCGGATTGCAGTTCGGTGTATAACATCATTTCTTCGACCGTCCCTGCGTCCTCAAAATCGGATTTGATGGGCGTGTAGGGATAGACAGGCGGCTTTCCATCAACCGTTTCAGGCGGCGCGTAAGCTGCTGTGGAGCGGATGATTGGTTTCAGCTTCTGGATGCTCCCCATCGGGTTCAGGGCAAGGCTGATCTTCACAGCATCATCGACCCGGCTCATTTCTTCCGGGGTGAGGTGTCCTGCAAAATTCTGGACACGGCTCTTGTCAATGGTGAAGATCTGCTCAGCTTGAACGATGGAAGGCTCCAGCTTTTCCGGTTCCACCAGACAATGGGTCGGCTGCGCAGCTTTCTTTTCTGTCTTACTTGTCAAAGTCGCAACGATCAAAGTCGGTGAATAGGTATTGCCCACATCGTTTTGCAGGATGACCGCAGGGCGGGTTCCGCTTTGCTCGGAACCTGTGCTGCTGTCCAGTCGAATGAAATAGATGTCTCCGCGTTGGAATTTTAAAGTTGATTCCAATTGCGAAACCTCCGTTTGGATATGTAAGAAGCCCGCTGTACCTCCTAGGCAGCGGGCTTCTGTTAAAATATGAAAGCGGTTTTATTTATACGGTACGAATCACCTCCCCGGTGATTGGAATGAAGCACCCGCATCAGCGGTGCATGACAACGTAATCGTGACCGCGCCGGGTCTGGCAGACGGTGCATACATCCATGCTCTTGTCTGCGCTCGGCACAAGAGCGATTTTGAAAGCCTTAGCCTCTACGAAATGCCGCAGACAGGTCGCACAGAGGGTTCGGATGGACTTGATCATTTCCGGGGTCAGTTCCATCTCCTCGTATATCTCCTGTTCGCGCACCGTAGGATTCAACTCATCCATTTGAGTAGTCCTCCGTGTTTGAAAAAGTGAATGGCGGATAAATATGTAAAAGAACAGGAGTGACCGAAGACCAAAAACAGCATTCGGCCGCTCCTGATAAAATATGTTAAGGTCTCGCATATTCGCCCTCGGCTCCCTGCGAGTGGGGAATCATTCGGCAGCGGACTTGTACCGCTTCATTGGCATTTCAGCCACCCCGCCTACATTCTGACCGGGCCGCGAATTACGGAAGTATCATTATCGAAGTACCGAACAACTGAACTCTTCAATTTTCAAGGTTCGTGAGTGTGGACATTTTGCCAGCAGTGGGAGCCGCTTTTGAAATTGTCCCCTCACTTGGTAGGCATCGAAAATGGTCATTCTACACCCTGAAAATAAAAGTTCTTCAAAAATTTAGTGATTTTCAAAATTCGCTTGCTTATATTTTGCTGTGCAATGCGATATGCTTTCGATAATTCAACAGTGTTATAACCTTCATAAACATACAAGGTTAAAATTTCCAAGTCCTCATCGTTCAGGTTTTCGAGAGCAAAGAGTAATTTTTCATCTTCAATCCCTCCAATCCATGTAAAGCGGCTCTTAGTTTCGTGGTAGTGTTCGGTAATGGAAATGGCTTCCTTATACTTGTTCATAAGGGGCGAATAGGATTCTTCGCCCTGCTCAAAGGAAGGGGCAGCAATCTCCTGCGTATGGTTCTGGTAAGAACGCGCAGCATTGAAAACAGACCAGTCATACTCATACATTGCCTGAATTGCTTCGCTGCTCATGCCAGCGTCCTCATACTGTTTGCGAATGATAGTCCACTGACGGTCAAAGTTCTTTTTTTCCAGGCCATAGTTGAAGCCCATGTTAAACCTCCAAATTTTCGATAAAACGTGAAAAGTCGAAAATTCGAAGTTGCTAGGGATACCGTGCGGCCAGTTCCAGCCACGAAAAACGGGCAAAAAGAAACATGAAGTGTCCTTTCCGCCGGATGCGGAGGTTGAGGACACTTCACTGCAGGACAGTTTGCGGGCTTTTCTTGGCAACAAAAAAGAGATGCACTAAAGAAAAGGGTACCGACACTGTTTTCCATCCGAAGATGGAAAGCGGTATAAGTATCCTCAGCCCTTAATGCATCTCAGGCATTCGATATTTTTTGTGTGAGTTTTGATAGCAAATAAATAAGCTGCAACTCACTTCAAGAGCTGCAGCTTACCGTCATAAGATATTTTTAATGTGAATATTGCTCGGTTCTTTGCAGAACCTAAATATCCAATCTATACAGATTTTCACCTTTGTCACCTCTTTTTGGGTTGCCCGTGTTTAGCAAGTAATCTTGAGATCACTTCAAGTCACTCTTGTGGTGATTTATCAAACTACCGGAACGAATTAGAATGAATATGAGGTGAGCTTTGATGAACAATCCACTGGATGAGTTTGGTGCAAAAGTTCGTGCAGAGCGAGAAGCCAGAGGTCTGACCCAGAAGCAGCTTGCCGAAAAATTGGGCATGAGTCACCGCACTGTTATGCAGGCGGAGATCTGCCGCAGCAATCCAAAGATGGAAACGGTCATTCTTCTGGCAAAGGAACTGAACATCAGTTTGGATGCACTCGTGTTCCCAGAAACGGCAACGCCGAATGCAGTGCCAAAGTGTGTTTATGACTTCTTTCGCGGAAAGACAGAGAGCGAAGCCGAAAAGCTGATCGACATCTGTCGGCGAATCGACGAACTGAATCATGCAAAGTAAGGCATCGGATGCTGTGAGCATCTGGTGTCTTTCTTTTTGCAAAGAAAAAAGCAGCGAAACATGACGTTTCGCTGCTCTTGGCGTATCATCATGTGAATTAGGAAAAACTCTCCCCATTTTCAGGTAGATGATACCAAATGAATTCTTCGATATGGTTTAGTCTTGCATAAGGTTTGCCCAAGAAAATTCTTACGGTTCAAATTTATAGCCGATGCCACGGATGCTCTTAATCAGGTCTGCAACATCCGAGAAATGTTTCAGTTTCTTTTTAAGGTTGCTGATATGGCTGGACAGTGCATTACGAGAGTAAAAAGCAGAATCGTTATGCCAGATGGCATCCATCATCATTTCATGCGTGAATACCTGCTTCTGGTTCAGCAGAAGCAATGCCAGAATATCAAACTCTTTTTCCGTCAGGTCAACAGCCACGCCATCAATGCTCACCGAACGCTGTTCAAGGCAGATTTGCAGATTTTTGACCTTGATCACAGTGGATTTGTGTTCGCATTGCAACGGACATTCTTCGGGAATGCGCACTTCGCTCTCCGTAGGCTGCACATAGTTACAAATTATATCAGGAGAAGTAACAATGATTGGAATCGTCTGGATTTTCTGCAGCGTTTCAATCTGTTCCTCTGAAACCGCCCTTGTACAGATCGCAACACAGATATAATTCCTGTTGCTGAGCATACAAACTGCGTGATCAAAATCATCTGTGCAGTCCAGTTCCAGTCCAAGCTGTTTCCAAATGCCGATTTTGGCGATGGTGGCCGTACTTTGTGTATATCCAATTCCCAATACATGAGATGCCATTTGCTTTTAACCTCCGGGTTCTTTTGATAATGCTGCTATTTTAGGAGATTCACCGCCCTTCAAATTAAATACTTTTAGATAAATAATCTTTTATAAGTATAAACGCTACCACCGTCACCGTCAATTTTAATAAGTTTGCATTTTATCAAATATTGCAGAAAGGTTATATGGAACAAACTTAATATTTACATTATTGAATCTATGATTGCGAGGTTGGCATACGGAACCGTAAACGCTATACAGACCTCTTGACAAAATCCAGCAGAAGAATAAAATAAATGCAGTTATTGATAAATTGATTTATCGAAAGAAGTGACAGAACAATGCCTGCAAAGAAACAGGTGACAAAAGAAATGATCCTTGGTGCAGCCCTCCGGGTGCTGATGGAAGGCGGAACGGAAGCTGTCAATGTAAAAAGCCTTGCCGCAGAACTGGGATGCTCTACCCAGCCGATTTATCTGTCGTTTGACAATATGGATGCACTGCGCAAAGAACTGATTCCAACAGCAGTGAACAAGTTTGTCGAACTGATGCAGAAAGAGTGCGGTTCAACACGGGTGCATCTGTACGGCATCGAGTACATTTGTCTTGCCAGGCAGCAGCCGGAACTGTTCCGGTTCTTATTCATGAGGTCACAGGCATTTGCCGAAATGAAACAGGTGCTTTTGCCCATAATTGACCGTACCATAGACGAACTGATGGAGCAGTACCATCTTGACCGAGCCGCCGCCGATGAACTGCACGACCAGCTTTGGATGCACACCCATGGTATCGCAGCCATGATTGCGACAGACTACTGCGATTGGGATATGAGCAAGGCTCAGCGGATGCTGAACCGCTGCCAGAAAGCTCTTGTGAGGGAATACGAGGCGTAAAAATGTTTTCCAACAAGGATTTAAGAAATCTGATCTTTCCACTGTTCATTGAACAGTTTCTTCTGATGTTCGTGGGAATCGCGGACACTTTTGTGGTCAGCTTTTCCAGCGAAGCGGATGTTTCGGGCGTATCGCTGGTGACGTCCTTTAACACGGTGATGATTTTCCTGTTTACGGCTCTTTCGGCGGGCGGTGCGGTCATTATCAGCCAGTATATCGGCTGTGACGATAAAAAGATGGCGTCCAGAGCTGCCGGTCAGCTGCTGACGATTTCCTGCCTGATTTCAGCGACCTTGACCATACTCATCCTGTGTTTCCGCAAGCCGCTCCTGCGGCTTCTGTTCGGGCAGATCGAGCCGGATGTCATGGCGGCTTGCGAATCCTATCTGTTTATCACCACACTGTCGCTTCCAGCCTTGGCGGTTTATGATGCTGGTGCCGCCCTCTGCCGCAGCATTGGTAAGACCAATGTGACCATGTATATCTCCCTTGTGACCAATATCATCAATGTGGTGGGCAACTGCGTGGGTGTGTTCGGACTGCATCTAGGAGCGGCTGGTGTGGCTTGGCCATCGCTCATTTCTCGCACCCTTTCAGCGGTAGCCGTTACCGCTTTCTGCTTTCAGAAGACAAACGCTGTGCAGTATCACGGCCCGGATATTCTGGCATGGGATGGCGGTACGCAGAAGAAAATCATGGGGATTGCACTGCCCAACGGTCTGGAAAACGGGGTGCATCAATTGGTCAAGGTAGCCCTTTCCAGCATGGTTGCATTGTTCGGCACCTACCAGATCGCAGCAAACGGTGTGGCGCAAAGTATCTGGTCGCTAGCATCTATTATGGGGCTGGCAATGGCTCCCGTGTATACCACGGTCATTGGGCAGTGTATGGGCGCACGGGATATTGATGCCGCCAATTTTTATTTCAAAAAGCTGAATCGTATCACGCTGGTACTGTCGATTTTGTGGAACGCCTTTGTGTTCGCCCTGACACCGCTCATCGTGCGGTATTCGGCTATTTCGCCGGAGGCAAAGTCGCTGGTCATCTGGCTGGTACTTATCAACAACATCTTTAACGGTCTTGCCTATCCTTTTGCCGGGAGCTTAGGCAATGGCCTGCGCGCAGCAGGTGATGTCACCTTTACGATGGTCGTTTCCATTTCGTTGACGATTGGCGCACGGCTGCTTTTCTCGGCCCTGTTTGGTCTGTATTTCGGCTGGGGTGTTATCGGAGTTGCCATAGGTATGAGCATGGATCTTGTATTCCGCGGTGCGATTTTCATTTGGCGTTATAAATCTCAGAAGTGGACAAGGTTTCAGTTGATATAAGCTATTTCTATCCGAGTGCATCTACGAGAAATCCCATGTCCTACACCATATTTTGGTCTGGACATGGGATTTTTTCATCTTATTTTTTGGAGGAAACAGGCGACTTCAGTTCTATAAAACCGTCCTGCGGCATTGCATCCGGGATAAATTCCAGACACATCAACGTATTCAGGCACCATTGCGATACCCAGTTCGTCGAGATGCCGGGAATCTCCTGATACGGGCCATCGGCGGCAAAACCGTTCACATAGGAATGGGGTGCAAAGGCATCTGTTCCAGCGTTCTGCGGAACACTTTCCATCAGGACAGCCCATGTTTTCTTTGCAAGTTCCGCATCATGGGTGTTTGCCGCACTGAATGCCGAAACTGCCGTGGCAAACATTGGCCAGCTGAAAGGACGGTTCACGATTTGCCCGTGGGTCCGTCTGGTCTTTTCTTCTGCCGGAAGATAATAGAACTTGCCCAGCCGGGTCAGCAGCGTTTTCAGAGTATCATCCTCCAGCAGATCGGCAGTTTCCAGCCAGATCTGCGGCCCGCCCATGCAGATCTGCAAATGCTGGTTGGGGGTGTTCTCAATCTCGCCGTGGTAGATCAGATGCCCGGTTTCCGGGTCATAGTAATAATCCGGCCCGGATGCAAAGCCGTATGGTGTGGCAGCAATATCACGGATGCCGGTCTCAATTTTGCGCCGGTAGGCTTCATCCAGTGTCCGCTCGTAGTGGGTCATCCAGTTCGACACATAACTCGACCAATCCGGCCCACTGCGAGCAGAGGGAACAATAACGCCATCCGGCCGCTTTTCCATGCTGTGCGGGTTCTGGCTCATGGAAACGTCGGCATCTTTCACGTCTTCCATGACCTCGCCAAGCCGTGCGTCCCCGGTCAGATAGAACAGGAAACGGTGGTGTCCCGCCATGCCGATGCGTGGTTCTTTGCAGGAGCAGCCCCAGTGCCGTACATTATGGCGGGAACCCAGCCCCTTGAGTGGGCCGAAATGGTAGGTGTCCACTTCGGATGCGTGTCGGCTCATCGCTTCGGCAAGGCTGAAAACATCCTCACGCCCGGTGTGCAGGAAATAGAGCCACAGCCAGTAGGTCGGCACCAGTTCGGTATTCTGCCACGCATAGCCGCCAACATCGTACTTCCAGCAATGGCGCATCGGGTCGTAGGTGTGCATTACATCGCCGTAGTCAAACAGGCCGTACCAATGCCGCGCTTCCACCTCGCGTTGGTAGAACGAGAACGCCCGGTCAAGAGCGGTTTCCAGCTGCTCCCCGGCCTTTGTTTCAGGATGTGGAAGCCCCCAATAGCCAAATGCACGTTTTTCGTGGTAATACGCCGGGTCTGCCACAACGACCGGCGGCTTTTGCAGTCGGTCGGCAAACTGCCGGAGCTGCTGTTCGGAGGGCAGGCTGTCCGTGAACTGCACCCGGCATTCGCTGGTCACTCCGATGCCGTAGGCACTGGGGCGTAAATCTTCAAACCCCTCATAGCAGGTCATGGGATGACTTTTGGTGTCATAGTGCCGGAAATCATAGGCTTCCTGCAAGGGCGAATAGAACCACAAGGACAACTGTGCATTTTCCTGATCCAACGCATTTGCGGCCAGACCACCGGGATATTTCTGCCAGAAATCCCGGATGCCTGCCATCACGCCGCCATTTTCTCCGGTCAGTGCCATAACGCCCGGTGCCCTTGCACCCTCCTGTGCGCGGATGCGGCAGCACGCAGTATGGGTCGCCTTAAAAATGGCATAATGTCGGTTGCTGTCCTGCACCAGATGATACTGCCGCCAGATGGGAATATCCTGTGAGGCCTGTTTCATATCCTCTGACGCATTTGCAGCAGAAATCTCGCCGTTCAGCTGTGCCTGACAGACTTTCGGCCCAAGATGTGGAAACCTTGAATCCAGATTCTGCGGACATTCATGGAACACCTTGTCCTCTTGCAGATATTGCACATGGCGGGTGTATACCGCACCGGAAAGCTCCGTTTCAAACCGGATGCCCATTCCTTTGAGGAAATCCCGCTGTTCCACACCGTCAAACAGGAAGGTGTGGACAAAGCGCATTTCTGCGCTGACCTTCCAGACCGAGAGCCGTATCACAAAAGGCATGGAGCAACACTCGCCGTGTGTGTTCTCTCCGTAAAATGCAACGGTCGCCTGCAAAGGGCCTGCTTCTTCCAGAACAGCCTTTTGAACCACGCCGTGGAACTTCTGCACCCGTGTTTCCAGCACATCTTCCGTTTCGTTCCGGCGTTCCAGCAGAAAGACCGGGTAGACCTTGTGTGCGGCCTTTCGCCCGGAAACAGAAATATCCTGCACCAGAAAATCACAGTGCAGGTTTTCTCCCAGAGGAACGGTCAGCCGGAGTACGCCGGTATCCAGTGTACAGGCATCCGGGCCTTTTATGATCTGAATTCCGCTGTCCGGCTGCTCTTTTGGAGTTGGCAAAAGTTCTGCACCCTCTTTCAGCAGTGCCGCATCGGTGGTATGCGCACTCCATTTGATGCTTCCATCCGGCCAGAACGCCATAGGCTTGCTCTGCAATGGCAGTGTTTTTCCGTCTGGTGCTGTCAGCTGGAACGATGCAGCCGGGACCTCGCCTTTTTCCCAGACACCGCCGAAGGTAACAAAGCCGCTTGCCGTCCGTCCTTGTAAGCAATGTACTTTCATGCTGTATTCTCCCTTCCGAAGTTCTTTCTGGCTCCATTATAGAAGCCGCTTTTCCCAGCGTCTATATCAATAATTTTTCATTCTATCAAGAATCACAGGCAGATAAAAACAAAGACGCCCTCCCACAAAGGGGAGGGCGCATGATGAAGGAGAAAATGAAGAAAGCAAATTGCGGATGGGTTTGAAATGTGGTTCAGAGGGCTGACATAAAAGCAATGTCCTCTGCGGCGCAGCTCAGGATGACTTCTTCCCGAAGGAGCGGAATGTCCCGATTCTGCTGGTGCAGCCATTTGGAGATGGCATCATACTGGATGCAGCCTTTTCCCAGCGGGCAAGGCCCATAAGTATCGTCAGTCCCCGTAGAACCGTAGGTGAAGTCCTTGATGTGAATGGCATCCACGCGGGAACCGATCAGAGAAAGCCAGTCATTCCACAGCTTTGCCTGATGGGGGATGTTGTGGTTTTCCAGCACATTGGCCGGGTCGAAGATGAAGTGCAGATGCTCCGGGTCGGCCACATGGTCGATGAGCTGCTGCACCACCTCCAGACTGTCCAGCGGATGCCAGTAGACCGGCTCTACCGCAAAGATGGCGTCTGTTTTTGCAGCAGCTTCCACGATGCGAAGAATGCTGTCGAACATCCATTCGCGCCGTGCGGCGCGTTCTTCTGCATCCAGATGCAGATAGGACGTTTCACTGCCGACGCAGTGACCGCCTGCAAGATGCTGCCAGCCCAGAACACGGCAGACATTCTGCACAGCAGCGGCACGTTTTTCTGCGTCCGGGTCGCTCAAGTCCTGATAACAGCCCAGCACAGAGATCTCGACCTGATGGGCGGAAAAACCACTCCGAAGGGTTTCCAACTGTTCCGGCGAGATATGTTGATAATCGTTGATGCCCTCAATGGCCTTTGGCACAGCGACCTGTGCAGCCTGATAACCAGCGTTGTGCAGAATCAATGCCAGTTCCTGCGCCGGGTGCTTGCCATAATCGTGGGCACGGCAGCCAATCTTCATAGCAGGTGCCTTTCTTTACTGGGGCTGCTTGCCGATGTAAGCGAGGATGCCGCCATCAACGTACAGGATCAGGCCATTGACAAAATCGGATGCCTCGGATGCGAGGAACACGGCAGGGCCACCCAGATCTTCGGCTTCACCCCAGCGGCCTGCAGGGGTCTTGGCCACGATAAACTGGTCGAAGGGATGACGGCTTCCATCGGGCTGAATTTCGCGCAGAGGTGCGGTCTGCGGGGTAGCAATGTAGCCGGGGCCAATGCCGTTGCACTGGATGTTGTAAGCACCGTACTCAGAAGCAATGTTCTTGGTCAGCATCTTCAGACCGCCTTTTGCGGCAGCGTAAGCAGAAACCGTTTCGCGGCCCAGTTCGCTCATCATGGAGCAGATGTTGATGATCTTGCCGCCGCCCTGTGCGATCATGTCAGGGATGATGGCCTTTGCCACGATGAAGGGCGCGTTCAGGTCAACATCAATGACCTGACGGAACTGTGCTGCGCTCATCTCAGTCATGGGGATGCGCTTGATGATGCCGGCGTTGTTGACCAGAATGTTGATGTGGCCGACTTCCTCGGTGATCTTGGCAACCATGGCGTTGACGGCGTCCTCGTCGGTAACATCGCAGACATAACCGTGAGCCTTGATGCCGGCTTCTTCATAAGCAGCGATGCCATTGTCCACCAGTTCCTGCTTGATGTCGTTGAACACGATAGTCGCACCATTCGCGGCCAGTGCCTTTGCAATGGCCATGCCGATGCCGTAGGATGCGCCGGTAATGAGTGCGACCTTGCCGGTCAGGTCAAAGGATTTGGGAGTGCAGATAGCCATAATAGTAGTCCTCCATAAAGGTCAGTGAAATATCATTCAAAGGTTTCCAGTGCTTCCACCAGTGCAAGGATGGTCAGCGACTGGCCGTATGCCATGGGAGCAATCAGAATGTTCTTGTAGTGGTCGCGGTCATAGCCCATGCCGGTGCCGCCGGACACTTTCAGCACCGTACCATCGGTGTCGATGTTCTTGAGGATGGCGCGGATGGCTTTCTGGGCGCAAGGCAGGTAGGAATCATCCAGAATCCCCATGCGGATGCCCTTCAGGATGCCAGCGGTGATGGCAGCAGAACCGGAAGTTTCTTCGTAGCTGGTGGGGTCGTCCAGAACGGTGTGCCACAGGCCGTCCTCGCCCTGCAGGTCACGCAGCGCACGAACCTGTGCTTTGTAGGTGTCCAGAATGAACGCCTTGACCCCCTGATTCAGCGTACCCTTGAACATATCCAGATAGTCCAGAATACCCAGCGTGAACCAGCTGTTGCCGCGGCACCAGAACACGCCGCCGAAGTTGTCCATCCGATTGAACGACCAGCCGTGGAAGAACAGGCCGGTGTGGGTATCGTACAGATACTTGATGTGCATCAGCACCTGCTTGATGGATTCATCGATCCACTCCTGCTTGCCGTACTTCTGGCCCATCCGGTTCAGGAACAGGACGGTCATGAACAGGGTGTCGATCCACATTTCGCTCTCGTTCAGACGAACGCCCTGACGGTCGCCGTTGGCACTGGTGACGTGCTGGAAACCGCCCTCACGGGTGCGTGGGATGCACTCCATCAGCCACTTTGCCCAGTCCAGACAGAGAGCTTCAAACTCAGGGTCGTGGTAGATCTCGTTCAGTTCACACAGGGTCAGCAGCGGAGTGGTCGTATTGATATTGCGGGAAGGCAGACCCTGCGCAATATTCTCCTTGAACCAGTCGTGCAGGAAGGTGCGGTATTCCTCCGAATCCTGCATCTTGGCAATTTTGAGCAGTCCGTACAGGCCGATGCCCTGCGGCCAGTCCCACTCCTTGATGCCGAAGTCACGGCTGAAAAATCCGATGGCCTCGCCGCCTTCTTTCAAAGTGTCCTCGTTTTCGGGGGCACCAAGGTGCATCAGCTTCTGAATGACGAGATCCAGCTTCTTCTGGATCAGTTCTTTTTTGATTTCGTTTGCCACAAAAAACACCTCATTTATCTGTGCTGTTTTGATTGGTTGAAGTAAGCGATTTGCGATATTGTGCAGGCGTAACGTGCTGATATTTCTTGAACACACGCCCCAGATAGGTGATGCTCTCAAACCCGGTACGGCTTGCGACCTCGGAAACGGAAAGCGTTGTCGTTTCCAACAGGCTCTGCGCCTTTTTTACCCGCAGGATGTTGACATATTCGTTGATGCCGAAGCCGGTCACCTCGTGAAAGGAACGGCTCAGATAATACTTGCTGATATAGAACTGCTCGGCAAGGTTGTCCAGCGAGAGTGATTCCTGAAAGTGATCTGAAATGTAATCGGCGACCTGATAAACGGCATCGAACTTTCCGCCGCTGGCCTTGCCCTCCTGCACATCATTCAAGCAGGCGACCTGCTGATTGCTGCGCCGGAAGTGGATGAAGCCCAGAATCAACTCTGAAAGGATGGCAGTCTGGCTCATAGGCTCTGCCTTGTCCAGTTCCTCCATGATTTGCAGAAACAATCGGCTGGTATTCGCTGTCTGCTTCGGTGTCAGTTCGTAAATGCCGTAGTGTTTGTGGAAGAACGCACCGATTTTCAATTCCGGGAACATCTTATCGACCTTTTCCACAATATCCCGGTCTACATAGAGGATCACACGTTCATACTCGGATTCCGGGTCGCCCACAATGGAATGGGACATATGGATCTGGCCGCTGTCCACAAGGATCAGGTTTCCGGCCTGTGCTTCATAGGCGCGGTTCTCAAAAAACATCTGCCTCCGCCCGCGGAGCAGGAGATAAATTTCGTACTCCTGATGGAAGTGGTTGTACCGCATATCAAAGTTTGCCGGACGAACCATGTGTTCCACCATAATGCCGTTTCGTTTGCGGTAATACTGGGTCGCATCGCCCTGAACCATGCTGTGCAGCCATGTTGTTTCCATGAAATGCTCCTTTTCTCCTGAACAGGCGGTATCCCTGCGGCAATCGCCGCAGGAACCTTTGCCTTGATTATGTCATATCTGTTCAGGTTTGACAAGCATTTGCACTGCGGGGCTTACATCAGGCCCAGCGTGGTAGGCAGCCACTCGCTCAGAGCGGGAATGTAAGTGACCAGCATCAAGGAGATGAAAATTGCCACGAAGAACGGAACCAGACTCTTCATCACGTTCTCCAGACGCTGCTTTGCCAGAGAGCAGCCCACGAACAGGACGTTGCCAACGGGAGGGGTAATGGTGCCGACCGCCAGATTCATGACCATCATAACGCCGAACTGTACATCGCTCATGCCGAAGGTGCGGACAATGGGCAGGAAGATCGGGGTGAAGATCAGCAGAGCCGGTGCCATATCCATGAAGGTGCCGACGATCAGCAGGAAGATGTTCAGGATGAGCAGCAGGACGTACTTGTTGTCGGAGATGCCCAGAACCATTTTACTGATGGCAGCAGGCAGGCCGGTGAAACTCAGAACAAAGCTCAGGACGGAAGATGCGCCGATGATGAGCATGACAACGGTGGTCATGTTTGCGGTCTGCACCAGAATACGGGGCATATCCTTCAGGTCGATGGATTTATAGATGAACACCGACAGGATGAAAGCGTAGGCAACAGCCACAGCGGAAGCCTCCGTGGGGCTGAACACACCGGACAGGATGCCGCCGATGATGATGACGATGAGCAGCAGGCTGGGGATGGCGCGCCAGATGGTCTGCAAGGTTTCGCTGGCACTCAGCTTCTTGGCTTTCTCGCCCTTACGGATGTAGCCGTATTTCTTTGCGATGAAATAACCAACGACCATGCAGGCGGCAGTCCACAGCAGACCGGGAATCCAGCCAGCCATGAACAGGGTAGCGACGGAAGTGCCGCCGCTGGCAGTGGAGTAGACGATAAATGCGGTCGTGGGAGGAATCAGCTGGCCAACCGGAGCGGTAGCCACGTTCATGGCAGCGGAGAAGCCTTCGTCATAGCCTTCCTCTTTTTCCATGGGGAGCATAACGCCGCCGATGGCGGTAGCCGCTGCGATACCAGAACCAGAAATAGAACCGAACATTGCGTTGCCAGCGGCGTTGGTCAGAGCCAGCGCACCGGGAACCCGGCGCAGAACCAGCATGGCTAAGTCAACCAATCGGTGCGCGATGCCGCCGTTGCTCATCAGCAGACCGGCTAAGATGAAGAATGGAACGGCGATCAAGGACAGACTGTCAATGCCCGCGATGACTTTCTGGGCGGAAACGAACATACCGAATTGCGGGGTCAGGAAAGCGGTGATGGTGATAAATGCGGATGCAACGATGCTGTACGAAACAGGTACGCTGAACATCAGCAACAGCGCGAAGCTGACCACCAGAAGGATAGCGGCTTGCAGTTCCATTTAAGCGACCTCCTTGTTTTTATCCCGGAAGAGATGATACAGATTGTTCAGGCTGTAAAGGATCATCAGCGCACCGCCGATGGGAATGCAGGCGTAGTAGCACTCCATGGGCAGCTTCATTGCCGCCGAGATCTGGCCGTGGGCGTTCATCGTGACGGCGATGCCGCCTGCAACAAAGACCGCAGCACTCAGTGCCAGAACAACGAACTCTACAAAGATCTGGGTGCGGTGCTGACCAGCGGGTTCAAAACCCTTGACCAGCAGGTCAATGGCCAGATGCTGCTTGGCACCGTAGGCATACGGCGCACCCAGCATAGTCAGCCAGATCAGTGCGAAACGCAGGATCTCTTCGGTGTATTTGCTGGGATTGCCCAGAACAAAGCGGGTAATGACCTGCCAGCAGCAGACAACGACCATCGCCGCCACCATGAAGGCAAGAACGGAACTCAAAATCTTATTCAAAACTTTCATTTGTCTGTATCCTCCGCATAGCTCTGGATATCATCGTACAGCTTCTGGTAGGACTCGCCTTTTGCAAGGAAGTTCTGGTGAATGGGCTGCACAGCTTCGATAAACGGAGTCTTGTCGATGTCGCGGTAGACATGGACACCGTAGCTTTCTGCCTCGACCATGGCATCGTCCATCATCTGATTGTACTTCTGTACGAAGTTGTCATTCAGTTTGCTGAAGCACTCCAGCAGATAATCCTGCTGCTCCTTGGAGAGCTTGTTCCAGACTTTCGTGCTGATGATGTAGATATCGGGGGTGTACTGATGCTCGGTGTAGGTGTAGGACTTGACGATCTCCTCGTGCTTATCAACGGTCAGAGCCAGTTCGGTGTTCTCGGCACCGTCCACGATGCCCTGCTGCAAAGAGGTGTAGGTCTCGCTTGCGGACATGGGAACGGGCGAACCGCCCATTGCTTCGATCATATCCATGGAAGTGGAACTAACCATAGAGCGGATCTTCTTGCCTTTCAGCACTTCGGGAGAAGTCACTGCAATATCGTCTTTCAGATAGAAGTTGCGCGCACCGTTGCAATAATATCCGATCGCGATATAGCCGGCATCTTCCGTGGCGTTGAACAGTTCGCGGATAGCTTCACTGTTTGCCATTGCATTGTAGTAATGTTCCTGCCCTTTGAACAGATACGGCAGCGAGAAGATGGTGTAGCGGTCATCGAACTGTCCCAGCGTACCGGCACTGATCTTTGCCATGTCCAGAACGCCGGCCTGTACCAGTTCGACCATGGCAGTTTCGGAACCCAGAACACCGCTGGGATAGATGGAAACCTCCATGTTCATGCTCTCATCTTCGGCCACCAGATCGGACAGATATGCGATCGTGCCGCCGATCTCGGAATCGCCCGCCTGACCGTGTGCCAGCCGGAGCTGGATCTTGTCACTGCCAATGCTGCCGTTTACCTTGAAAAAGGTGGAAATTCCAATTCCCAGCAACACGACGACAATGACGGTCAACAAGATTTTTGATGTCTTTTTCATTGTCATTCCTCCTAAAGTTTTTGCTTTTCCGGTGCAACTTTCTGGTTATAAGTATAGCGACTCTTGGACAGACTTTCTCGCAAAGAATTGCGAATGAAGTCAAAAATTCAAACAATCTTGCGCTTGTGTTGTATACAATTTTGTTCTTTTTAACATCGTCCTGTTAAATCATACAATATTTTTGGCTATTTTTCTACATATAAATAATTTTTTATATTCGTTGGTGCTTTTGAAACGTGCAACATTGTTTGAACGCAAGCAAAAAGAGCCACCCGTGTTCTTATTACGGATGGCTCTAGTCAATTTGGTTTTATCGGACAGTGTCGCTTAATCCAGCCGGAATACCTGTTCCAGCTTGGGCTGTGCGCCGGTCACGGGGTCCATTTCCAGTTCCAGAATGTCCTTCATATACTCGTTCCAGCGGTCAACCACCGGGCTTTCGGCCTGCACCTTTTCGGCGTAGGCCACGCCCTTTTCGCACTCATAGTAGCCGAACAGCTCATCGTTGCAGTAGAAGATGCTGTAATTGCAGATACCGGCGTCTTTCAGCACCTTGACCATCTCTGGCCAAATTTCTGCGTGACGCTTCTGGTATTCGGCCTTGCAGCCGGGCTTGATGCGGCCCTTCCATGCCATGTGTTCCATGTTCTGCTCCTTAGTCGAGGAAGTTCTCGTTCAGGGTCACGCCGAAGTCACGGGCGATGGCGCGCAGGTCGTCGTCCGTGATGGTCTGACGAATCAGACCGCCGCCCATGCTCAGGACTTTAACGTAAATTTCGGCACTCTTTTCAATGGTGTGAGCCAGACCGAAGGTGATGTCGAAGTCCGGGCCGGAAGCGAACAGGCCGTGCTGTGCCCAGATTGCAGCCTGATAGGTCTTCATCAGCTCACTGGTTGCCATGGCGATGTCCGCACCACCGGGCACCATCCACGGGCAGACACCCACGCCCTCCGGGAACACCACCGGACACTCGGTGGCACTCTGCCACAGGGCACGGGTGAAGTCGCGGTCGGTCAGGGGCAGGATATAGGTCAGTGCAATGACATTGGTGGCATGGCAGTGATAAATGACACGGTTCGCACCGTTGGTCGCTGCCTTGCGGACGCTGTGGTTCATGAAGTGGCTGGGGAATTCACTGGTGGGCTTTGCGCCATCTTCCAGACCCCAGACAATGCGCCAGCTGTCGCCCTTGTCGTTGATCTCCACGATACCGATGCTGTGGACGGGGTCCAATTCCACATTGCGGAAGAACTTGCCGGAACCGGTGGTGATGAAATACTCACCAGCCAGATTGTCGGCCTGCACACCCATGTTCACCCACTCGCGGGGCTGTGCATTGAAGAAGGGGCGGCACTCGGCCACTTCTTCTTCCTTCATGCGGTAGGTCAGGTTGCCGCCGTTGCGCTCGTGCCAGCCCTGAAGCCAGCCATCGTTGCACATCCGCATAAAGCCTTTTACGATCTCAACATCCAGAATTCCCATGATAAATACCTCTCTTTTCTTCTTCAAACTCAATTATCGGGTGATGATGTCCACAGGAACATCAAAGATTTTTGCCACTTTCAGAATGGTGTCAATGTGACGGCCAGTTGCCGCAGCCATGTGGTGGGTGGGGCCAGCCTCGCTCCAACGGTTGCAGAACTCCCGTGCGCCGCAGGTGAAGCGGGTGCGCATATTGGTGTCGCCAAAGGTGAAGATGGGGCCGGGTTCGTTGACCCCCTCAGCCACCACGAACTTGAAGTGACCGTCCTTGTCCTGCGTGATGCCCAGATAGGTCACAGGGCCAAGGTGGGGGTAGAACTGGGTCAGGTAGCCGCCACCGGTCTTACCGTGGAACACAGGCACGATCTTCATGGTAGGCTTCTTCTCGGAAATATCGGCATCGCCGGAACCGGAGTGACCGATGATGCAGATATCCTCGTCAAAGTCGATGGAGTACATCTCGCTCAACTGGCCGCAGCCTGCGATGGTCTTGAGGATGCTCATGGCCATGGACACCTTGATGTCGCCCTCCACGGCACAGGCCACGCCCTGCTTGATGAGCATGGAGAAGGCCGGGATCAGCATACTGTCCAGCACACCGGCCTTGCCCTGTGCAAAGCCGTCATAGTGGGAAGCGATGAAGGCAATCTTCTCATCCTTGACCCACTGCTCAAAGGCCACGACATACTTTGCCATGTCCCAGACCTTTTCAATGGTGCCGCCACCCTCGATGTCGAAAGTGTCCAGAATATCCTGTGCCTTAGCGCGGATGGCGTTTTCATCGGTGATGTTGTCAGCGATGGCCCACATCTTCTCCCAGTCGAACTGCTTGGTGTAGAGGAACATCCGGTTGTACAGGTTGGTTTCGTCAATGTACAGGTCCATCATGCCGGGATACGGACGACCAATCTGTGCCAGATTGGTGTCGCGGAAGCGGCGGCGCACCTGTGCGGCACGGCACCAGTCCTCGATCTCAGCCTGCACCTGCGGGTCGCCGCCCTCGACCACGCCGGTGATAACGGCGTGACGCTTGCCAGCGCGCTCCAAGTCGGCCACCATCTCGCCGACTGCACCGCAGGCGTACAGCTCGCCCAGCCAAGTGGGAGTGTCCGTATTGGCGTAGTCCGGGGCTTTCTTCTTCTGGACGTTCACGAGAACCACGGGCACGTTCAGGTCGCGCACAGCGGGCAGCATATTGTAAGAAGTAGCGTAGGTCAGCAGCTGCAAAATGACCAGATCAACGTCAGCGGCGCGGAACTTGTCGCCTGCGGCCATGGACAGTTCCTTGGTGGTGACGATGCCGCCATCAACGACTTCTACGCTGTCGGGGATGGTCTTTTTGAAGTCGGCGTACTGCTGCTCAAATTCGGGTACGAGGGTCGGGAACTGGGGCAGATAGGCTCCCAGAGCAATGGCGAACACGCCAACACGGGCTTTGGTTTCAACGAGCATGGGAAATCCTCCTTATCAAATGTTCATCTGGATCTTCAAATTGCCGATGGCCGTCGCCTCAATGGGCAGAGCCACGACCTGTTTTCCGGTATAATGGGCGGTCAGTTCGTTCAGGGTGGCGTTCTTTGCACCGCCGCCTGCGATGTACAGTTTATCCCAGTGCTGGCCGGTGACTTCCTCCATCTCACGATAGGCTTCGCCATAGCAGTAGGCCAGCGAGTGATAGATGCTGTTGATGAGGTCTGCATCCGTAGCAGGAGCGTCACCCGTTTCAGCAAGAGCGGCGCGAATCTCTGCGCTCATGTCCTGCGGCGCGGAGAAACGGGCTTCGTTCACATCAAAAATGCGGGTGTAGGTGCTGGTCTTGGCCAGTTCCACCATCTCTGCAAAGGAGATGCCCAGCTGCTTCTGCACACACTGGATGATCCACAGGCCCATGATGTTTTTCAGGTAGCGGATGTACCCCACACCGCCCTCATTGGTGAAGTTGGCTTTGCAGCTTTCCGGCGTAGTAACGGGGCTTGCCAGCTTGACACCCAGCAGGCTCCATGTGCCGGAGGACAGGAACGGTGCATCGCCCTGCTCCATCGGGATGCCCTCCACGGCACTGGCCGTGTCGTGGGTAGCGCACAGCACCACATTGGTCTGTCCGCCCGCCTCGGCGGCAATGTCCGCTTTCAGCGGTCCCAGCACCGTGCCGGGAGCGGTCAACTTAGGGAACATGGTTTCCGGCAGACCCAGTGCTTTGAGAATTTCCGGGTCATACTCCTTGGTCTGTGCGTTGACAAGGCCGGTGGAGGTAGCATTGGTGTACTCGCGGGCCTTCACGCCGCAGAGCTTCCAGAGCAGATATTCCGGGATCATCAGGAAATCTTCGGCCTGCTCCAGCCGCCCGGCCTTTTTGTCTGCGTACAGCTGATAAATGCTGTTGAAAGGCTGGAACTGGATACCGGTGTGCGCATAGAGCGTTTCAAACGGCAGGATGCTGTGTACTTCGGGAATGACCGCCTGCGTCCGGCTGTCGCGGTAGGCGTAGACCGGATAAATCGGCTGGTCGTTTTTCAGCAGCACATAATCGACCGCCCATGTATCAATAGAAAGGCTCTCGATGGCCGGATACTTTGCAAAGGCTTCCCGGATGCCGTTCTTCACGTTGGCGAACAGGCTGTCGATGTCCCACTCCAGATGCCCGTCCACCCGCTGAACACTGTTCGGGAACCGGTACACTTCCTCGGTGCGGAGAACGCCGTTCTCCATCCATCCGACAATGTGCCGTCCGCTGGATGCACCAATGTCGATGGCAAGATATTTCTTTTGCATAATGCGCCTCCTGTGTGGATTCTTTGACCTAAGTATACGGGTTCGGGCATCGTGATTCCATCGGCAAAGGTGACACATTCTTTGTGAAAAGTCTACTCTATGATTTTGAAAAAGCATCTGCTGCAAACAAAAAAGCCGGAACGCTCCGTATGGAAGGAACGCTCCAGCTTTTTTGCGTTATGGGGGTAATGAAGAAGAAATGGGGAATTTAAGCAAAGCAGTTATGCGGAATCTTACAGCTGGCTCTTGTACAGCTCCACGATCTCCTCCACGCTGGTGTCGCGGGGGTTACCGGGGCGGCAGGCATCTGCATAAGCAGACTCAGCGAGGAACTGGATGTCCTCTTCCTTCAGGATGCCATTCAGGTTAGTGGGGATGCCCACATCAGCAGACAGTTTCTTGACAGCAGCGATGGTTGCATCAGCGGCCTGTGCGTCGTTCATCTCGTCGATACCCTTCACGCCCATAGCCTTGCCGACTGCACGGTAACGCTCGCCAGCGACGGTCTTGTTGTACTCCAGACCGACCGGCAGCAGGATGGCGCAGGCCACACCGTGGGGAGTGTCATACAGAGCGGACAGGCCGTGTGCCATGGAGTGAACAATGCCCAGACCCACATTGGAGAAGCCCATACCGGCAATATACTCGCCCAGAGCCATACCCTCGCGGCCTTCCGGAGTGTTCTGCACCGCACCACGCAGGTTCTCGCTGATCAGCTTGATGGCTTCCAGATGGAACATATCGGAAATGGTGCAGTGACCCTTGGTGATGTAGCCCTCGATGGCGTGGGTCAGAGCATCCATACCGGTGGCGGCGGTCAGGCCCTTGGGCATGGAGGACATCATATCAGGGTCAACGACTGCGATCTCCGGGATGTCGTTGGTATCCACGCAGACGAACTTGCGCTTTTTCTCCACGTCGGTGATGACGTAGTTGATGGTAACTTCGGCAGCGGTGCCGGCAGTGGTGGGTACTGCGATGGTGAACACAGCGTGCTTCTTGGTGGGAGCAACGCCCTCCAGAGAACGCACATCGGCGAACTCAGGGTTGTTGATGATGATGCCGATGGCCTTTGCGGTGTCCATGGAGGAGCCGCCGCCGATGGTCACAATGCAGTCAGCTTCTGCTGCCTTGAAAGCAGCCACGCCGTCCTGCACATTGGCGATGGTGGGGTTGGGCTTGATCTCGCTGTACACGCTGTAAGCGAAACCGGCAGCGTCCAGCAGGTCGGTGACCTTCTTGGTGACACCGAACTTGATCAGGTCGGGGTCAGAGCAGACGAAAGCCTTCTTGTAGCCGCGAGCGGTCAGTTCGGGAACAATGTTCTCGATGGCACCGTGGCCATGGTAAGAAATGCTGTTCAGAACAATACGATCAGCCATAATACAAAACCTCCAAATTGACACTTCTCTTTTTGCTGCAATCGTTTGGATTGGCAGAAAGATAACAAACTTTCTGTTCATTAGTATACTGGCCGCGTTCGGAAAATTCCATCCGAAAAAGTATCCTCTTTTTTGTGAAAAGTCTACTCTTGCCCCCAAAAGGCGTGTGCGCTATACTAAAAACAGAAAGAGAGGAATCGGAAAATGCTGACTTATAACATGGATGTGACCCCAGAAAGCATCTGGAAACGCACAACGCCCAGCGAAGCAGAGCTAGCGCAGCCCTATTATTGCACCGAAGCGGGAGTGTTCTATGCCCAGCAGCATTTTTCCACTGCCCGCACCGACAAAGAAAGCTACATTTTGTTCTACACCTTGCGCGGAGCCGGACTGATCGAGCAGGATGGGACCCATGTGACCCTCAGCACCGGGCAGGCATTGCTGCTCAACTGCCGTACTCCGCAAAGCTACTGCACCGCACCGGGGCAAAGCTGCTGGCACCATTATTGGGTGCATCTGGACGGTGTGGGCGTTGCGGCCATGGAGCCGCTGCTGTTTCCGGGCAAAAAATTGACCCCGGTGCAGATCACCGGGGTCAAGATGCAGGAATTGTTTGAAACGATTCTGGGCCAGATGGAACGCGGCAACGTGGACAGCATGGTGCAGACCGGGTTGACTCTGCACGGGATGCTTGCCCTGTGCGCGCAGACCATTCTTGCAGAGGCCGAGACCACCAGCGCACGGCAGGTCATTCTGCAGGCTGCGGAAACCCTGCGCAAGAATTACCAGAAAGAACTTTCCCTTGCTGACCTGCTGGCCGATGCCCACATGAGCAAGAGCTATTTTCTGCGGCTGTTCCGGCGGTATATGGGTACAACGCCCTACAACTATCTCGTCAACTTCCGCATCACGCAGGCAAAGGAACTGCTTGTCCTCACCGACCACAGCGTAACCGAGATCGCGCAGCAGGTCGGTTTTGGAGATGCCAGCAACTTTTCCACCCGGTTTGCCAAGGCGACCGGGCAAAGCCCTTTACAGTATCGCAAAAGTGCACTGAAAAGTGCCGGAAACCCGGAGCAAGGTTAACCGCCCTGTCCACGGGCACTCTGCACCGCCGCAAGCAGCCGTGCCAGCGCATCGCCGCCATCCTTTTCAGCCTGATGGTCTTGTGCGGCAGTTCCTTCTTCCGTACCATTGGGGCCTTTTACCCCGGCCAGACGCACAGGCTTTTCCAGAAGCAGTGCGGCTTCCGGCTTCCACGGCTTGATGGATGCTGACACCGCCTGAATCAATGGCAGATACTCCGGGAACGTACCGCCCAGCGAACGCAGAGCATCGGCCGCATATCCAGCGGCACGGACTGCGCCGTAATCGTTGGTGTGCGTCCAATCCCCCTGATGATAGTAGATTTTGGAAGCATCCCGGCCCAGCCGGATGATGTCCTCCATGGCGGCCTGATGTAGATCCAGCACGGGGACATTCAGTTCTTTGCCTAGCGCGATACACGCCTGCGCATGGTCGTGCAGGAGATCGTTATAGGTGAGTTTTCCGTTTTGCTCTGTCCATGTATTGCGCGCGATCGGCGTTGCAAGAATGGGCAGGGCTTTTTTTGCGCGAATCTCCGCAATGAACCGGCGCAGATTTTCCGGGTAGCCGTTGTATGCCTGCAAATGCGGATGCTTCTGGTCGTTGTGGCCGAACTGGATCACCACAAAATCGCCGGGGCGCAGCTGCTTCTGGATGAGGTCAAAATGACCCTCGTTGCGGAATGTTTCGGTGGAGCGTCCGTTGTGCGCGTGGTTGCACACGGCCACACTCCCATCCAGATACAAGTCCAGCGCCTGTCCCCAGCCGCCGTAGCACGCCGCCGGGTGGTAGGGATATTCTGCACCGTAGTCCGCCATCGTGGAATCTCCGGCAAGGTAGACTGTGGGGACCTCGATGGGCACAACAGACAGAAAATCCAGTGCCGGGCAGTGGCCGACCACCGCAATGTCCAGAGCATTTTTTTCAAAGGGCCGGTCTTTTCCATTGGGGATGATGGGCGAAACACTGACCGTGAAACAGATGGACAGCACCGCGCCCTGCCGCAAGGAGCCTTTCCACGCAAGATGGCGGCATCCGTGGAAAATCAGAAGCTGTTCTTCCTCCGCGCGGGCGGTCAGCGTGAGTTTCACGCGGTAATTTCCGGCACGAGGAACAGCCGCCTTGAAGCAAAGCGGAACAAATCGCTGCGGCGGCTGGACTGCGCCATCCTTTTCCCACAAAGACTGCACCAGTGCATCCGAATCCAGAAAACAGCCGTTTTCGTCCTGCTGGATTTTTGTGATTTCTTCCGATGCGTACCAGTAGGGTACATGGAATCCACTGTTCAACTCAAAGATATTGAGTTCTGGCTGTGCGTTATGGGCAGCTTCGTCCACAAACCCGAAGAGCTGGCTGGGGCTATAAAACGGGATGGAATCCTGTGCGCCCTTTTCCAAGGAAATGGTGAAAGTTTCAGATTTCATAATGCGTCCTCTATATCCGAATTTTCATTGGATTCAAAGACTTAACTGAAGAATCCCTTCAGTGTGTCAAGAGCCTGTTGTTTCTTCAGGGCAAGGATACCAGCATAGTCCAGCGTACCGATGGACTTTCCAACCTCTTTGGATTCCGTGGTGTAAACAATATTTGCAATAGGCAAATTCATGGACAAGACTTGTTCCTTGTTATCTTCGCCAAGATAGAATCCGATGTGAGGGGGCTGATTGTATGCGCTGTTCTGGTTCGCCACACAATTTCTGTAGACAGGGTCATGCATCAGCGTATAGATCATGTAGTCCGTTTCTGTCGTTGTCATGTAGATACGAAGCTCGGTGTCGTCCTCGTTTCTAAGCACGACTTCTTCACGCCAGTCACCCAGAATATCGGCTGTCAGGCTGGGGTTGTTTTTGGTGGAATTGTTCGTCTTGCCATCCAGCACATCAATGGTATCCACCGCACCACTTTCCCAGTTGTATTTATACACGCCGAAATCGCAGGATTCTTTCTCAACGCCATCACCAAGTTCGCTGAGCAGGTCACCGTCCCAGTACAAGACCCAGTTTGCCGGCAGACCTGCACGGCTCGGATTGACCATTCCACTCAGAATGTTGTATACACCGCTGTTGTTTGCCTGACCCCAGTATTCGTATCCGGGCAGCGGAGTGATATTCGCCGCTACTGCACGGCCCACATCCTTTGCCGAAGTCCAGATACCATCATAGCGCAGGCCGGTTCCAGCATTGCTCAGAGCCTGATTTACCGTTGCCACCTTGTACTCCTCTGTGGGAGAGAAAACATAGAGCTGCGTAGGATTGTTCGGATTCATTGCCGCAAGGTGGATGGCATCGCCGTGGCTTCCCAAATCCTGTCCATCCTTGCCATTCTTGACCCAGAGCAGCGAGCCGTCATGGTCAACCGCCATATTGCCGATGCAGATCTCATCAAAACCGTCCTGATCCAGATCACCGGTCGATACATTATGGTTTCCCTTATCTGCGGCATCCTCACCGGTCAGGGCCACAAAGTTCCACTCCAGCTGCAGCTTTCCATTTCTCAACGTGTAGGCAGCAATCGTAGTTTTTGCATAGTAGCCGCGGTTAAAGAATACAGCAGGAATCGTTTCGGTGCTGCCTGCTTCTTTGGGCAGATAGCCGATTGCAATATTGTAACGTGCAGAGCGGTTGCCGCCATCGCCTGCTTTGCCCCAGTCATCGTAATTGCCAGTCACATTGATGTAGTCGATGCTGTCAATGATTTCACCGGTCTGCCCATTGAATACCGTCACATATTCATTTGAGTCAGGGCTTGCATGGCCGTTTGCATTGATATTTGTACCGGGAACCACGCTCTTATCGCCCACATAGGAAACGATCGTGCTCTCATCGGTCATATCAAATTTGCCAGCTTTATTCGGCTTATAGGCGATCGTACCATCGGAGGTCTTGATAAACAGCTCTGCTTTGCCATCTTCATCCATATCGTAAAGCATAAACTGGTTAAAGTGGGCACCAGAGGGCATTTCCAGACCCATGTTCAATCTCCACAACGGAGTACCGTCCATCTCATAGATGTCAAAGATGGTCGGAGAGGAAGGTGCCACAGCCTTGCCAGAGTCAAATGCATTGTCCGGATACCATTTTACAATGATTTCATACTGTCCATCGCCATCCACATCACCCACGCCGGTATCATTGATCGTATACGAAGAAAGGTCTCCGTTTTTGGTGGGCTGGGGTTCCGGCTTTTGCAGAGGGATGCTCATATAATTGTTTTCCAGAGCGGCAACAGCCTCGCTGTTATACTGTAGGCCGTTCTGAATCTTTGCAACTACATACACATCGCCGGCTTTGCCTTTTGCATCGGTAAAATTGGTTCTGTCTGTGATCGGAGAGGAATTGATCTTGATGCCATTTCTGTACACATCAAAGGAAATATCCTCACCATACTCTGTTGCAAGGATTCTCCAAGAAATGAACACACCATCATCGGACTTCACCGCATACACGCCGCGATCCAGATTTTCCATAGAACGTGCATACGCATTATAGCTGCTGCCCGTCTTAAAGTAGCCGATACGATAATACACATCATAGGTGTAGTCCGTCCGCTGTTCGCTGGGGTCAGTAGGGTTTTCATTGGGTGTCAGAGAATCTTCCAGTACCTGATATTTTCCCTCGACCGGAACAACATTGGCACCGTAAACATAGATGCCTTCTTCTGCTGCGTTAAATTCACGAATCGCGGTCCATTTGCCAACGGTTACCGTTCCAATCGAGCCATCGTTCATCACAGCGGTCACTTCTGTGGGAAATTGTTCTGGCAATGCTTCACCAAATGGAAGTTCCAAGGTCGTGGGATTGTACACATAGGTTGGATACGGCAGTGCGCTATAGCTTATGACCTGTCCGGCTGCTGCGGTATCCGGGCCGACTGCACAGACGTTCCATGCAGAAGAAACGAGTATGCTGGCCGTAAGCAGGCAGGCCACGAGTCTTTTCTTATTCATAATTTTATGCCTCCTCGATCGTATGCGGTACGGGGGGAATGTAATTGATGTCCGGTGCGGTATCCAGAGGGGTGATGTTGCAGTTTTCGCAGACCATACCGTTCACTGCGGTCGGGTCAAAGGAATTTTCTTTTGCGCGAATGTCCAGATTCCGGAATGTGAAGTCCGAGAGTTGATACTGTGTCGGTTCCGGTTTTACGTTGAAGTATTCGCGGCACTCACAGCGGCAGTCCTCCACGGTGATGTGATCTGCATAGGAAAGCGGAATGTCCTTGCGGTCTTCCAGATCATAGAACTGCGTCCACGGATTGATGTTGACAAAACTCTCCACAACGGCATCCACCTGCTTCATCGTAATGTACTCGTAATGCTGTGGGGTATCCGGGCGCATTTTCAGCCAGAGCAGATTGCAGGCGTGGTCTACTTTCAAGCGGCGAATCAGGACGTTGCGATCGTGCATGGACTCCGAACCGCAGGTCAGACAGCCATGGCAGAAACCATAGTGGCAGTCCTCCACCAAAATCCGCTCATTGATGCCGTTTTCGGGTGCAGTATCGGCCCACGGGCCTCTGCCGCCCTTCAGCACGACCGAATCATCGTTCACTTCCAGATAGCAGTTCTTGACCAGAACATCGGTGCAGACATCAATGTCGATGGCATCGGTGCTGGGAGCCGGAACCGGGTGCGCCGGTGAAAGAATGCGGCAGTTCAGGTACTTCACATGGTCGCAGCGGTAGAGATGGCTCGTCCAGAAGTGCGAATTTTGCAGGGTGATATTGGCAAAGGTCACATTTTTGCTGTTGGAGATGAACACGAGCCGCGGACGCTGCTCGTCCTTGTTCGTGCATTTGGGGTTCCACTTGCGGCGCAGCCAGAACGCCCGCCAAGAGCGCAGGCCGTTGCCGTCGATGGTGCCGGGGCCGCTGATGGTAAAGCCATCCACGCCATCGGCGTTGATGAGGGCCGAGAAGTAGATACAGTTCTGTCCTTCCATGCGTGTTTCGCAGAGGTCATAATCGGCAATGTCATCACTGCCCATCAGGGTGCCGCCCTGTGCTACATACAGATTCACGCCCTGTTTGAAGTGCAGCGCACCCGTGTGGTAAACACCAGCCGGAACTACCAGAACACCGCCGCCCTCCTTGGCTGCAAAGTCAATGACGGACTGAATCTCCTTTGTATGCAGCTGGCCATCCGGCAGGATGCCGTAATCCGTTAGCGGGTACTGCTTGCCCAGCGCAGAAAGTTCCGGGGTTTCGATCTCATAGAACCAATCGTCGATTGGGGTTCCGTCCGGGAAAAATTCAAGTTCATGTTTCATGGGTGTGTTCCTCACTCAAATCGTGTTGTCGTTCCACCGGGAAGTTCGTAGATTTTTCCTCCCACGCTGACCCAGCAGGATGCAGCATTGGGATTATAGCATAGATCACCGTCTACGGTAAACTGGAGCCGGGCAGCATCTTCCAGCGCATCTACAATTTCGATGTTAGTAGCGTACCAGATGTCGTCCTGATGGCTCATCATCTGGCAGAACTGCTCCATCTGTGCCCAGCCATCCTGTTCGGGCAGTTCATAACTGTGACCCCAGACGTACATCAGGTACAGATACTGGGTCTTGTGCATGGTCAGGAACTTCTGGCCCAGTTCCAGCATCCCACGCCGGAAATGACAGGTCGGATCCCACTCGGTAAAATCTTCCGGGATGGCAAACCCCTGCGTACTGCGCACAGTACGCGCATAGCGGATGCCCAGTGCCGGCAGCAGTTCCATGATTTTATGGGTGTAACTGCCGTTTGGATAAGCAAGACCGCGCACTGGGGTCTCGACCAGTTCTTCCAATGCACGGCGATCTTCCAGAACCTGCTGGGCCACCTGATCCAGCGGAGAGCGTGCAATGGTGGGATGCAGCACGGTGTGGCAGGCCACCTCATGCCCACGATACAGTTCCTTATATTCGCTGACCGGGATGCGCTCTGCATTGTGCAGACCGGAGTTCAGATTAAAGGTTCCCTTCATGCCGTACTGGTTGAACAGTTCCACAAGGCGGCGGTCTTCCACGCGGCCATCGTCAAAGCTGAAAGTCAGGGCCTTGTGCTTGCCGCCGGGAAAACAGGTATAGATATTTTTCAAACTCATGCAGAAGCCTCCTGTAAGCCGTAGGGAACGGCGCGTTTGCCATAGCGGTTTGCCAGACTACCTGTCACGACCAGCTTGAACGCATTGCTGCCCGGATGGAGCAGGCCCTTCAAATCGAACCGGTGCTTATTCCAGAACGAAACTCCGGCAAATTTTCCGTTGACCCAGAGTTCGGCCATCTCCTCGGCATCCAGTTCCATCAGCGGATAATCGTCGTTTGCCTGTTCTGCGCTGTATTCCACCTCGGCAACGTAGGTCTTTTTGACCTGAATGCCATCGGCTTTTTTCAGGGTAAACTCCGGCACAGGGAGCAGCAGTGGTTTCGGCTGTTCCGGCAGAGCGGCAAAGTCCGCCTCCTCGCAGGTGAACAGCAGCAGGCTGCTGCGGCTGGGCAGGTTCAACGCAAAATCCTTTGCCTGCGCACGGGCTGCTTTCCCTGCCCAGAGGTCATACTGCCCGACTTTTTTGGTAGTGGGCAGCGTGATGGTGGTGTGAAGGTCGGTGTTGCCCTCGTTCACAAGGAACCAGCACTCACTGCCTGCGCGCAGGAAGTGCGCACTGCGCAGCTGCGGAGCCGCCGGGCTGCACTGAAGGTCTGCAAGGGGCGAGAGGTCTTTGGGGAGCGCGGGCGCATCGGGGAACCGCTGTTCCGGGTCGATCACCGCCGAGAACTCCATGCCGCGGCAATGCAGTTTTCCGTCCTGCACCCGGCAATCCCTCCAGACGCTTTCCGGCAGATACTGGAAACCGACCTGCTGCTCATAGAGCGGACGAACGGCATCCGGTTCCAATGCGCGGTTGCGGCACAGCACCGCCACCGGCAGGAGAGCGGTCGTGTCCGTCATCAGGCAGGACAGCCGCCGCAGATAGGTAGACCACAGCTTATAGTGCTTCCACCAGTTGCTGTTGGGGCCGACATCGGGCGGGCGCTCATCTTTCCGCTTGCCGGTGATGCTGTAATAGAACGCATGAGGGATGAACAGGTTGACACCGCGCACGGCCAGCCAGTCCGTGTACCACTTGATGTCCCCGCCGGAGAGCTGCCACGGATTGTTGTCCTTGTTGCAGGCTCCAAAGCACTCGTTGGAATTGCGGCGGCGGTTCATCAGGCGGGCCGCATCCGCGCTGCACTTACCCAGCGTGGAATCCAGCCCCACAAGGCAGTCCTTTTCCGGTGCGATCCAGCGCAGGCACAAGTCCTGACCGGGGATGCCGAAGTATTTTTCCACCTCAATATCATCGCTCTGGTGGGGGTGTCCCATCAGGCAGATGCCGTGCTGCTCGCACCAGCCGGAAAGAGCCGCATAGTAAACGCCGCCCTCCCGGTCAAGGATCATCTGATGATAGAGCCGGGTGTCGGCATTTTCGGTTTTCTCGAACAGTGCGGTCAGGTTTTCCAGCTTGCCGCCTGCTTCGGTGAAAAGCTGGGCAAAGCCCTTTGTCCAAGGGAACATATTCCCCACGTTCCGCCCCAGAATACTGGGTTCATCGGTGAAGAAGCCGATGATGGTATTCCCGAAGTATTCTTTCAGTTCACGGTAGTAGGCATCGTGGGTCAAGCCGATGAACCGCTGCACGACCTCCGGGTTCAGGATGTCGGCACTTTCCGGGGCGTTCGGTTCGCCATCGTCTTCGCCCCAGTGGATGCCGCGGATGGTGCCGCCGCTCTTGCGCACCACCAGAACGCCCTGCGGTGTCTGTGCAAGGACTTCATCTCCCGGCTTGCTCTCGCTCACCAGCGTGATGCCCTGACTGACCAAATCGGGTCGGCCCG
This sequence comes from Faecalibacterium sp. AF10-46, assembly GCF_003604105.1. Lineage (NCBI taxonomy): Bacteria > Bacillati > Bacillota > Clostridia > Eubacteriales > Oscillospiraceae > Faecalibacterium > Faecalibacterium sp. AF10-46. The sequence goes on from NZ_QVGY01000015.1 coordinate 44,098, forward strand.
CAGTGACCATGCCGTTTGCGGAGCCGGACGGGTACATTCCCTCATCGTACAGAACGACCGTCATGTTCAGCGCAGCAGCTTCCTTGACCGCCGTGCGGATGTAGGAAAAGTATTCTTTGGAAAGGTATTTGATGCGTTTTGCAAGGCCGATGCGGGGATGCAGCACCACGCCGGATACGCCGTGTGCGTTGAAATCATTCAACTGGCGGCGGATCTCGTCATGGATCAGGTTGCCATTCAGAAACCAGAACGGGATCGGGGTAAATTCGCGCGAGGGTTTGGAAAGCAGTGTGAGTAACTCCATACGAACCTCCTATGGTTCATTTTTTGCAAGGGCGCAAAGTTTGGCCCATCGCTTTGTACGAAAATAAAACAGCATCAGGATCATACCAGCCAGAAAACTCAGCGGTACACTGGCCATTGCATAGCCGCCATAGCCAAGCCGTGAAAGCAGATATGCGACCGGTATCCGTACACCCCACAGGATGAAAAGATTTACGATGGTCGGATACTTGATCTCTCCAATGCCATTGGCAAAGCACATGATGACGTTCATGATCGCATACATCCATGTGAACGGAAGAACGATATGGATGTAGCGCGTTGCAAACGCAAGAACTGCGGTATCGTGTGTGAAGAGTGCGAGGAGCGGGTTGCAGAAAATTGTAACGAGGATTCCAGCAGATAATGTGATGGCTCCCGCGCTCAACGGAATCAGCCATGCGCTGCGGCACAGTCGGCGATAATTTCCTGCACCAAGGTTCTGACCGGAAAATACCGTCATTGTTGAGGAGAGCGATGCAATGGCAAGGTTGGCAAGGCTGGTGACTTTTCCGGCCACCGAGCAGCCTGCAACAAAAGTCGAACCCTGAAGATTGAACAGAATCTGCAAAATCAGGTGTCCGGTGGAATAGAGTGCCGTGTTCATTCCAAGTGGGAGGCCGATCTGTATCATCTTCCGCAGCGTTTTCCCATCGAATCGATGGGGCAACAGTGGAAATTCCAGCTCCGGTGCATAGCGGCGGATATACCAGATGCTGCACAGCCATGAGAGTGCCAGTGCAATCACGGTCGCCCATGCAGCACCGTAGACACCCATGCCAAACTTCGCTACAAAGAGCAGATCCAGCGCAATGTTGACCACACAGGATACCAGCAGAAGCACCAGAGAAGAATTGCTGTTGCCAAGCCCTCGCAGGATGCCTGCATTGAAATTGTAACCCATGTTGCCAAGAATACCGATGGCAACAATGCGCAGATACTGCACTGCATAAGGCATAGCATCCGGCGGAACCTGCATCAGATTCAAGAGAACCGGCCCCAATACAAGCCCCAACACCGTAAGTGGAATCGCTGCTGCGTAGAGGAAGAACACGGATGCTTTGAGCAGCTTTTTCAGCGCATCCTGATCGGACGCACCGCAAGCCTGCGAAACAAGGATTGAAATGCCAGAACCAATACCGAGAAAGACACACAAAAGAATTTCCAGCGGCTGCGAACTGGTGGAAACCGCTGCCAGTGCAGAGGAATCGCAATAATTGCCGATGACCAGCGTATCTACGGTGCTGTACATCTGCTGAAGGACACTGCCAGCGCAAATCGGCAGAGCAAAGCGCAGGGTGCAGCCGAGGATAGAGCCATGGGTCATATCTGTCTGATGCGCAGGTGTTTTATTCTGTGTCATATCATTTGCTTCATAAAAGAAGAAACCGTGTCCCGCAAAAGGTTGCGGAACACGGCTTCTGTGTTATCCAGATCTCAACTCCGTCAGCAGGATATCATGCAGACCGGAGCTTGCGTCCGCTATGATTTTTACAGAGAGTCGCGGATCGTCTTTGCATTTTCGAGGTCAGCCAGACGCCACTCGATGATGCTGTTGGCATCCAGACCGTTGCAGTCGGCGACCATCTGATCCCACAGGGCATCGAACTCGCTGTCGGAAGAAGCATAGACCATCTTCCAGCTTGCGGTGGTGACCTTATCCTTGATGGCATCGATCATCAGCTGCATATTGTCATCCGGCAGGCTGGTAAAGCTGGATACGTTCTTCAGGGGGCTTTTCTCGCAGTAATCGCTGCCCAGCCACTCCTTCCAGTTCTCGTGGCCAGTGGTCTTCTGCCACTTCTGGAAGTTTTCGCTCTGAGCACTGATCTCATTGACATCGCTCCAGCCCAGCGTAGAAGCGCAGCGGTAGCCGCCCTCTCCATCGCCATACTGGGTCAGGGTACCGTTCATCACGATAAAGGGAGTGTTCCACAGTTCCAGCGTTTCGCCGGTGGACATCTCAAAGCCGGTAAAGTCGTTGTGACCGGAGTTCAGCCACTCCTTTGCACGGTCGGTCAAAGCAGCATTGCCCTTGTCATCACTTGCCCAGTAATCGGCTGGGTCAGCGGTGTTACCACCGCCTTCCCGCCTAAGA
>NZ_QVGY01000016.1:0-34835 GCF_003604105.1 Faecalibacterium sp. AF10-46
CGGCATTGTTCTGTGGGCAGTCCTCCAACTGATCGTGGGCGGTGCAGTTCAACTGGGATATGCTCATTTTAATCTGAACCTTGTAGATGGAAATGATGCTGCCATCTCGGACTTGTTCTCTCAGAAAGACCGTCTGTGGGATGGCTTCTGCATGAAATTCCTGCAGGGTCTGTATATCGCCCTCTGGTCGCTGTTGTTGGTAATTCCGGGAATCGTGAAAACATACAGCTATGCGATGACACCTTACATCATGTCCGAGCATCCTTCGCTGACCGCAAATGAAGCGATCACAGAATCCCGGCGAATCATGGACGGCAACAAATGGCGGCTGTTCTGTCTGGATTTCAGCTTCATTGGCTGGGAGCTGCTCTGTTCGGTGCCACTGTATGCCGAGGGTTTTCTGGTTCTCAAATATTTCACCGGTTCAGAGGCTCTGGCGATTTCTCTTGTTCTTCTGCTGACAATTCCATTGAGCATTGGCTTCTTTTTTGTACGCCCCTATGAGGAAGCTGCATGGGCCACTTTCTACCGCGATATTACCGCAGCACCTACCGAACCGGATGAAGCATATTGACTTTTATATTAAAATTATCGTTGTAGTTCCCTTCATCGGCTATGACTCTAAATGGCCGGATCAGAGTAAACATAGATTGAAAAAGCTGATCCAAAACGCAAACGATTCTATTGTTATTTCACATTCTGCGGATGTTTCCAGTTATAAAAAAAGAAATTATTATATGGTCGATCATGCAGAGTACATCATCGGTGTGTTTGATAATCAGAAAAAGCTGCGCTCAGGTACAGCACAGACAGTCAACTATGCCTTGCATCAGGGAAAAGTAATCACTCTGATCCATCCAGACACTATGGAGATAACAGCCCCTGCGCCTTAACAAATTCACAAAAATTTTTCATTAGCATTTCCAACAAAATATTTTCATTGAAGGGGTGCTGTGATATAATAAGATATAAAACTACGCTCAGAACAAATGGTGCCGCTATGAACAAATATATTGGACAGCAATTTGCTGCTTTAAGATACAAAAAAAATATTTTGGTTGTTGAAGAAACTACATCTGCTGGTGGATGCGGCTCCTTCAACGCGGCTTCTTCATGCCCTGCGTCAGCCTGTCTTTATGACAGTGCGGCGTGGGGCTTTTTTATTGTCTGAAAAGAGGTGATCAAGCATGAGTTTGCCAAAACGCGACGGCGTACATGACCGCTACTATCTGATCCACAAGCCGGACACTTCCCCGGAGTTGCTGGCGGAGGCGGATCTCTGCATTCAGGATGTGCTGAACGGAACCGCTCGTGAAAATCACTCCGCCTACCCGACCGTGGTGCGAAATCACAACGGGACACCCTTTCTTCCCAACCAGCTCCTGGAGCGGTATCTGTCCAAACTGCCTTTGAAGGGATTCCCCTATGAGGAAGCTGTTACATTCTGCGATGCCCTGCGGCGGTTGGTGGGCTGGCAGGAGATCCGCTATACATTGGAGAAATACATAGAAAAGCAGGTGCAGGAAAGGTATTTTGAGACTGGAGAAAAAGAGGATGATTTTACGCCTTACCCGCCTTGTACTGTGTGGCCGGAGCTGCGGCCGGAGGATGTGGATGAAGGTCTGCTGCGCTTTGCCTGCTATGTGGCTATCTGCCATACCGTGTACGGGCAGAGTTTTGAATCCCTCACCACTGAACACATCCTTGGCCTGGTTTCCCAGCTTCGCCCAGATATGGTGAAGCAACTGAAAACAGCCGGCAGCGGCAAATTACCAAAGGACATCCAGCAGCGTAAGACAGAGCATTTCACCGCATCGGCCAATGATGCGTTTGCTGCCATCCGCATCACCGCCAGGGACTCCACCGAGGAGTGCTATGCTGAAATCCTGGACTACCTGTGTGCGGTGTTGGAGCAGGAGGAATTTCCCCGCAGTTACTCGGTGGAGTTCCGTGGGAAGGAAAAACTCTATCTGCCTATTCCCGGCCTGCCCAAGAAGGGAGTCAATCAGCTCTTTGCCTGCGCTGTGCAGCACCCCAATCTGCATCCAGCTATGGAGCGATACGCTCGTCTGGCTATGCGGGAGTTTGAGTGGTACCAAAACCTTGCGGACGAAGCCTGTGCTATGCCTGGCACCTTTGCCGTGTTCGCCCTGGGACTGGAGGGAGAACAGTGGGCACCGCTGGTAGCAGAGTATTTGGATCTCTGTGACGACGAGCACTCCTCCCTGCAAGAGAAATTCCTTCATGCCTTGATCCGGAAGTTTGGTTTTCAAACATGGACACTGGGCGTATTGGTACGGGGCGCATTATCTATGCAGTGGCTGAAGCCTGCCAAGGAATTCCGCAGCCTGATAGCCAATGGGGAAAGCCTGGATGCACTGCTGGCAGTCAAGCGCCGCTTTTCCGCTTATCTCCTGCCGGAAGAAAACAAAGACCCGAAATTCCGGGCCATCGCTTGGCAGAGCCTGCTCTGGGCCATCTGGGGAAAGAATTCCGAAAATGGTGGTAGCAAGGTCATCAAGACAGCACCGAAGGAACTGAAAGAGAAATACCAGCAGGTATTTGCGTGAGGAGGGAGTAGAATGAACAGCGAACAGATCACAGCATTTTTGCAAGAGTATTGGTACATTGCCTCGGTGCTCATCGGGGTCGTGATTTTAATTGGGGCGATCCGCAACTGGAACTGGCTCTGCGACCCCACTGGTACGCGGGATGCCCATCGACACAGCAGAGGATACCGGCGTGTGGTTTTCTTTCTGCTGGGTGTCCTCTTGATTGTGGTGAGTATCTGGAGATTTGTGCTGAAATTGAAATAGGAGGAGAAAGACTATGATGACTGAGAAATATCCCACCTGGCTCATCGGCCATGTGAAAGATTGGGCGGAGAAGCGTTTGCCCACCGTGATACTTTGTTCCACCACCGGCAATGAACTGCTGGAGGTTTGGTATTACGGAGATCTGCTCACGGTGAAAGGAGAACCCCAATCCTATATCATAGATAGCGACGAGGCCCCCGGACTGGTGACAGCCCGTGACCCGGAGAGCGGCGAGGAGTTCGTCATCTTTGACGGTGGACGGCATGGCTACGACAATATGTTCTGCGATGAACATGATCCATCCGAGCTGGAGCACCGCCCCCTCAAGCGGTATGAGATCCCCGCCTCCAAGTTGGTGCTGGAGCTGGGGTACAGCATTGACTATGAGGACGAAAAAGAGAACTTTGAACCGGATGAGGCGGATACCGTAGAACTGATCAACGGTGAACGGATGCCGTGGGAGCAGGCCAAGCGGGACGGCATCGACTATATCGCCCTTTACTATGTGAACGAGAAAGGAAAACCAGTCCAGATCCTGGACGCAGAGCTGGCCTGAGTATACCGCAGCCAGATGACGGGATAAAGGAGGGCGACAGCGTGATCGGGACAGATGAAAACCGGGCGGTGCTCCATGTGGAGGTCATCTTCTGGAGCGGCAAACGAAAAATACCACCCAGCCTGGTCAGCGGAAAGTATTGTCCCCATTTTGTGGTCACAGGAACTACAGAATATTTGGGTGTATGCTTTCTGGACGGAACCGAGTGTACATTTGATACACCAGCTTTGGGAAATGCCCAACCCCTATATCCAGATACCATTGACTATGCCCCGCTGGAAAACAATGAGGAATTTTTGATCTATGAGGGAGCCAATGCCGTTGGCAAGGGCCGGGTGCTGGGCCGAACCGTTCCCTATAAAGTGAAACAACAACGAAAGTAGGTGCCTTATGTACCAAATTGCATATATTGGCCGCTGGGAGACCCTCCCGGAAACGGCTGCCGCCATTTGTGACTATGACACTTCCAAGCTGGAGGTACTGCTCCAGGGCGGTCTGGATTTAGATGACCCCATTCAGCTCAGCGAGTATATCAAACTCACACCACTGGAGATCGCGGTTTTTCGGAATGATGTGCCCATGATTCACTTCCTACTGGGGCATGGAGCTGATCCCGGTCTGGCAGAGGAACAGCCCCTGCTGCTTACCGCTGCCCGCTGTTGTGGGCCGGAGGTGGTGGCGCTCTTTGCTGGACAGGCTGCAAAACTCAGCCTGAAGCAGAAAGAGCGGGCCTTTCAGGAAGTACGCTGGGGCAAGCGCCCGGAGAATATCCCGGTGCTGGAGCAGGCTGGGATCACAGTGGATAAGTTTGGCGGCGAGGCATTCCGGGCCGCTGTGTCCGAGGGCAATGCCAAACTTGCCCGACTGCTTCTGGAAAAAGGGGCAGACATCAATTACCACAAGCCGGACATGGTGTTCCCTTACGCCTCCACCCCTGTCACCGAGGCCGCCCGCTCCAACAATTTCTCCATGGTGCGCTGGCTGGTGGAACAGGGAGCGAATATCACCCTTGTTGACAAATACGGCGACCGGCCTTACAGTGTGGCAGTTCAAAACAAGAATCAAGAGATGGCCGACTACCTGAAGGCGCTGGAGCCGGAGGACTGGCACAACGAACAAGAAAAGGTCCGGCAGCTTATGCCCTACAAGCTGCCTGCCAAGCTGGTGGAATACTTGAAAACCGGCCCCCTGCGTTTGGAATTCCCGGAGCAGGAATGGGTGAAATGGGCGGAGCTGTACGCCTACATGGATGTGCAGGAGATGACCTGGAAACGGAAGAAGCTGCTCTCCCTCATGGCGGCCATGGACAATTACAGCGACTACCTGCTGCTGTGGAGCCCCAGGGACAAAAAGCTGTGGTATCTGGACATCGAGCATGAGGAATTCCACTCTCTGGCCAAATGGGATGACTTCATCGCAGATCCCGGCCGGTATCTGAACGGGATGATTGAGGGCGAGTTTGAGGAATAAGGAGAATGATCTATGTTTGAAGAATTTTATGAGATGTACGAGTCCGAGGAGCAGGAAGTGGTCGCTTTGATCAATCGCTGCATCGGGGGCGGATATAACAACAGGGGCAACTTTTGGCAAATGACTGTTGTGACGCTGGGCATGGTGTTCTGTGACACCGGCAAGGTCACCACCAAAGAGGATCGGCTGGAGTGGCCAGTCACCGACGAGGAGCGCAACAGTGAAAAGGGCTGGGGACGCTTTCAAAACGAGCAGATCTGCCGCCTGAAGATCCGCCGGATGAAAGAAGAATGGGCAAAGGATCTGGTGGCGTGGCCCTGGTGTATCTCCGAGGTGGTCAAGACCCATGAGGACTGCCCGGAACTTCAGGCCGTTCTGGACGAGTACCACAAGCCGGTGGTGATCCAGGACCAGGTGCTGGGTGAACTGAAGCTGGACAAGGACTATGATACCTTCGAGGGAGAAATCCAGTGGTGCGGAAAGGATGTGCTCCTTTCTCTGGAGGTCAATGCTGAAAGCAAGCCCTCCTGGACCCGCGCCCGCAGTGCCGCCAAGAAGCTGCTGGCCGACTGTGAAACCTGGGACAAAGCCATGCGGGAGCTTGCAGCCAAGAACCTGACCGAGCTGGCCGACAACTGGCTTTCTCAAGATGAGGAAAATCCCCGCAATCCGAAAACAGACCCTATCACAGAGGAAGAACTTGCCCGACGAATCAGCATGACGAGCCTGTCCGTCACCTCCGGCGGCAGCTTCACAGCCTGGTTTGACTGCGATGAGATGTTCACCGACCATGCGGTGACTGTCTACGGCTCCTTGAAAAAGGGCCTCAAAACTGCCAACATTGAGGGGTAAGGAGGATAACATTATGAAACTGAACTGTAAACGCATTGATTTTACATATATACCCGGCGAGGAAATCTTCAACTTTCCCGAGGAATCGGGACTACCCTTTCTCTTCGATGTAGAGGAAGAACTGACCGGCGATCCTGCTGCCATGGATGCGGTGGGAGAAATGCTGGATGAGGCGGAAAAACTGGCAGAAAAGGCCAAAGCCGCCATCAAAGCGGCGCTGGCGGACGAGGACAGCCGCTACCATAGCGTTGTGACCTTTTTCATGGAGTTCCACCGAGACGAGGTAGGCCCGGATATTGCGGCGGAACTCTTTCCGGGAACCGACCCGGCCAAGCTGTCCTTTACTGAGATGGTGGACTTTTTGCGGCTCAAGCGGTTTGGCAGCCTGGTGGATGACGAGATGGATCAGCAAGTTTTCATTCTGGATCTGTCCTTCAATCCGGAAATTACCGACGAGCTGATGGTGATCTACTTTGATTTGAACAAGGAGATTTTCTGTATCACACATGAGAGCTGAGCGTGACTGACATACACGAGGAAAGGAGCAATCCCTATGAAAGCATTTGACCCCAATTACAAGCTGCTGGACGAGATGTATCAGGACGATTACTATCCTGCTTTTCTGGTGGACAAGGTAAAGGACGAGCTTCAGAAGGTCATCGCCCTGCTGGAGAGTGGCGAAACCGACACCGAAGTGGTGCAGGAAACGCTGGACGAGGCGGTCTGCGGCATCAATGATCTCCAGGAGGAGTTTGACGAGAACGACAGCGAGATCGAAACGGTGGCGCGGGAATGTATTGCGGCAACCGTGGCCTACATTCTGGAGTGGTTTGGCATCCCCATTGACACCGAGGAGGCCATCCGGGAACGGGACTGGTGAACCCTATGGCAGAAAAAGAACTGGCCCTTTGTGATGAGTGCGGAAGCCTGTTTTTCAAAGGCTCCTCACAGATGATGGGGCTGTGCCAGAATGTGCCCATGTTCTCTATGGCTACCCGAATTGTGACCATCATTTTCAGGATGGCCGGTGTGTGAACTGCTATTGGGACGGCTCAAAGAGTGTGTACATCAAGAAACAGAATCAACAGGAGGAAACTGATATGCCTACAACTGAATGGCTGAACAAATACGAAGCAATCAAGGATAAATTGACCTGTAAAGATGACTTGGAGGCCCATTTCACAGAGAAAGTGATTGGGAACATGGCGGTGGATGTGCTGGACATCGGCACCGTCCATTTCCCCACCGGGCAGATTTTCGCCTGTGATCCGCTGGTGGAACTGGAGGACACTCTGCCGTTCCTTCAAACGATCCCCGCCGGAACTTATCCCGTAAAAATCTGCGTGGTGCCCAGCGAACAATACGGCGACCGCTATGCCTGCGTCAAGGTGGAGGTTTCTCAGGAAAAGCCTGTCCGCTATGAGCTGGGCATGGTGGGCAACGAGGATCTGGACGAGGAACTGGGAGAGGACGAGTATTTTGGCTTTGGCGTAGACGCCGGGATGGGCTGTGTCGCGGACATCCAGACCCAGGCGGCCTTCAAGGCATACTGGGCCAAGCGTTTAGAAGAAGACCCGGACATCGACCCCTACAACGACCTGTTCTGCGATCTTCTGGAAGAAAACGCCAAAGCCTACCCCAAATATCAGGGAGACTGCGGCGACTGGCTCAACTGGACGGTGCCGGACACGGACTGCAACCTGCCCATCTTTGCCTCCGGCTGGGGGGATGGTTACTATCCTGTCTACTTCGGGTATGACGCCAAGGGCAAAATCTGCGCCGTGTATGTGCGGTTCATTGACATTGAAGCCAGTTATCGAGAGCAGGATTAAAAATGTGACAGAACAAAGGAGAACACTATGAAAGACCTTTGCCAATACGGAAACCGGCCGGAGGACGAATGGGAAATCTTGCCCTGGATACCTGACCCGCGTCCGCCTTTCAAAATCTGGGTGAAGCCGGAGCAGATTGCGCCATTCTTTCTCATTCCCCACCACCCCTATGCGCTCTCCCTTCTGCTGAAAATCAACGATGGATTCCGGACGGAAGAATTCCGTCGGCTGGGACTGACTGGAAGCAGCGGAGACTGGGAGCGGCTGGTCCGGGGCGTGATACGGGAGTTCGAGGAAAACAACAGCGGTGTGGGTCTGTTTAACTTCGACTCTGACGAGGATGTGTTCTGCGTGTACTCCCAATACATCGACGATTTGATGCTGCTGTCCAAAATGATCCGGGCGGCCTGTGACAATGAAAAAACGATGGGGATGTATCTGAACATGAGCGAGGTTGCGAAAGCATGAAAGATTTGACCACTCAAACAGGGATTATAGTAAAATGCAGTAAAACGGCCATTGAATTTTTCCAAAATGCTCAATCAGTGGATTTCTTCTCTGCACTGGAAATTCCGAAGGAATTCCAAGACATAGCGGTTGAGTTTTATGATTTGATTATGGAAAACGATCATCTCGCGGCCTTGCTGGGCTGTCGCGGCAATTATGATATTGCAATACAGATAGATGAGGTAACCGGCACCATGACAGGGTGGCATTGGTTCAAATGAGGGAAATGGAATGATGGAGTACATCAAGCTTTTTTGGGAGGACGCACCGGAGGGAGAACCGTCGGTGATCCTCTATGAAGTGGATACAGAAAATGAGCGGCTGTCCCTCCACTCCATTGACATCTTTGCAGATGGCCGCACCCGCAATATCCCTGACCTTTACGACGGCGCCATCGAGATCACGCCGATCCCCACCGTGGAGGAATTGAACGCCCATGTCTGGGGCGAGGAATTCCACGCCTGCGTCATAGAGAAAGCGGAATTTGAGGCCATCTGGGAAAGCCACACCTATGATGGAGCGTTAAAGTAGCCAGGAGGAGACACTATGAACAAACCTATAAAAGCCAAAAATCTGCCGTTGTTCTCCATCATTGACCTGAACCAGCTGCGCCGGGAAAACCATCTGGAGGGCACAGAAGTGACAGACTTTTTCACGGCAAGGGATGGAAAAGTCTATCTTCTCATGGAACAGCCGTCCGAAACACAGGGTAAGGACTGGCTCAGCACTCCTTCCACCTATACCGCAGTGGAAATCCAGCTGGATTGGGCGGAACAGCGGGTGCTGGAAACGATGCTGTTTCCTCTTGGCCTCTTGAAGTTCCAGTTTCATTATTTGCGGCCCGCAGGTGATCACTTCCTCCTGCTGGGGGCAAGATGCGCCTATCGGGAAAACGGCCCCGACCAGAACGCCTGGATCGTCAGCCGGGACGGAGCTGTGCTGTCCCGTTTCTGCCTGGGGGATGGCATTCAAGACTGTGTGGTAAAAAAAGATGGCACCATCATTACCAGCTACTTTGACGAAGGTGTATTTGGTAATTACGGTTGGGATGAACCTCTGGGTGCTTGCGGCCTGATTGCATGGACATCGGAGGGAACTCCTCTCTGGAAGAATGAGAACTATTCCATCTATGACTGCTACGCCATCAGCCTGGACGAAGAAGAAAACCTGTGGTTTTATTATTACGATGAATTCCGGCTGGTGCGGACGAACTTCAAAGAGGACTTTGTATTTGAACTGCCAATCGAAGGAAGCGGAGCTTTTTCTGTTGCCCCGTCCGGCAATACCTTCCTGTTTCAAGGCGGATACCAGCAACGGGATAAATTCTACTTCCTTACCGCTCATGGTGATCACCTTGGGAAAAAACAGGAGGCTATTCCCACCTGTGACGGAAACAAGGTCGCTGTGGAGCAGTGCAGCCTGCTTCGCAGCCGGATGTTGTTCCTTGGAAAAGATGGTGTGCTCTATGGAGGTATTTGGGGGAGCGATGGCCAATGAAACAGTCTGATATTTATACCGAGGCTCTGACCTGTCTGCGCTCCATCCTTCTGGTAGACCATCCAGAGTTCCAAAACTGGATCGACTGGTTGGAGCGGGACATTCAGGACTGGAACCAGCGGCGGGAGGTTGCCCACCATCTTCGGGCATACGGAGGTATGGGCTCGTTCAACGACCTGCCCAGTATGCGTGGAAATCACGACTATATTTTCGACTTTCTCAAGTCCGTGTGCTATGCCTTCGGCCATCTTTATGGCAAACGGGAAGGCATTTCTCCGGAGGCATTGATGGAGGAGTGCCTGCACGATGTAGAGCAGGCAGCCTATCACCCCCATAAGGCACTGAACCAAGCCATTGCCCAGCACTTGATGCAGGGCGATTTACAGGAAAACCTGGATAGGCTGTAGGAGGACTTGTTATGAACAAAAGACTATTCCGCACCCAATTCAATCAAATGGAAAACATCGAGAAGCAGGTGCTGATGGAGAGCCTGGCTGCCCGTTATGATATGACCTTTCTCGGTCTACATACTTTTGACCGCTGGGGCCAGAGCTGCACCACCGGCATCTTCAAGAAAGATGGTCGGGAGTTCGTCTTTGTCCCCGGCGATACCGTCACCCTGGGCTGGGAGCAGTTTGCCGAGGGACTGAATCAGGAGAGCCGGGAGGAATTGGAGTATCTGTTCCGGGAATGGGAAATGGAACCGCAAAACCCGGAGGAGATGATCCGGGAAAGCATGGCTCCCGTTCGGCAGGCGGTCATTGGCCCCATGCTGGTGGGCCGGGAGCTGGAGGAACTGTGCTGGGAGCCGGTCAAGATGGACGATCCCAGGCTGACTGCCCACCCTGACTGGCTGAAGGAATTCCGTGATTTTGCTTGGAGTGACAGCAGCAGTCTTACCTTGCATCAGTCGGCCCGCATTGAGCGGACAGAAAAGGGCTTTCAGACCTGGATCTATAACCGCACAGACTACGATGCGCTTCTTGCCGGGCTGGAAAAGCAGGGACTTTCGCTGCCCACAGCGGACGAGTGGGCCTACCTGTGCGGCGGTGGTTGCCAAACCTTGTTCCCCTGGGGAGATGGGCTGGACTACTCCATGCGCCTGCGCTGGTTTGAGGACATGGATGAGGATGAGAACCGACCCTATGATATGGAGGAACCCAACTTCTTCGGCCTGTCCATCGCCTACGATCCCTATATGCGGGAAGTGGTGCAGGCTGATAGACTTACCACCTGCGGCGGTGACGGCGGGTGCAATATCTGCGGCGGGCTGGGCCCATTTCTCGGTTTCCTACCCTGTTCGCCCCACTGTAAGCCGGAAGTGCAGGAGGACAAGGAACTAAACGGAGATTATGACTTCTACCGGCCCATTATCCGGGTGGAGAACCATGATTGACAATAGAAGCTTGATACGAAATAAAGAAAGAGAGGTGCCGACATGGGAGCATGGGGCATAAAAGCATTAGAGCGTGACGAAGGGCTGGATGTACTGGACATCCTCAAAAATGAATATGTACCGGAGCATCCGGTAATGGATCTGGGCGAGATGATCGAACTGATGAAAGAGGAAGTCATGCTGGGATCTGACTTCTCACAAATCGACTTCCTCTTTGACAATACTGCGATGGCTCTGGCGGAGCTGTATTTCCAATGGAAGGATAACAGCAAACTGGACTACGATCATGAAGAAGCTATATGGGATAAAGTCACCGGTTTCACAGCATCCAAAGAAGCCCTTGCTTTCCTGCTGCGGCAGCTCACCGACATCAAAAACGAGGTGCCGGACGAGGACGGCATCCGTGAGATTGTGGATCTTTGGAAGAACGAGGACAGCGGTGAGATCGCTCCTGTGTGGTCAGAGCATTTGGACTGGCTCATCAAGCGACTAATCTCGGAACAGGAGGCGTAACAAATGTATATCAAAAAATACTGGGGCAACTTTATCGGAGGCTCGGATGACAGCCTGAACCTTGTGGCCTTTTTAGTAGATCAGAAGAAGGAGGAAATCCCCCTCAGCGAGATTTTCGCCAAGATCGGTCTGGACAAGCAGAGCTGGGACTTCCGCCAAACCGTGGAGTATCTGGAGTTTACACACTCCGATGGCGTGGAGATGGACTTCCACTTCGCCATTGATGTGGTCACCGATCTGGCCGCTATCCTGCTGGAGTGCAGCGTCAGTGGCAGTGTAAACCTTCAGGATCTGGACGAGTACAACACCCCTGCCCGCCGTATCCGCATCACTGCTACGCCAGAGGAGCATGACGCAATGAACAAGTCCCTGGCGGATTTTGCCCAGAACCCGCTGGAATACGACATCAGCGAGATGATGGGTGAGGATGAGATTACAGATATGGCTTATCAGGTGGAGATGCTGCGGAAAGAGCTGTACGAAGCCTCCGGCCGTAATCGGAACTACCATGTAAAGGCGGAAGATGTAAAAGATCTGCTCCCCGACTGGGAGGGTGCCGATGGCTGCATTGCCACCAACCGCATCACAGTAGAGGGCCGCAAGGTGGGCTACTGCTACAGGGAGGAGCCGGACGGCGGCTGGGACAGCGGCTGGCGCTTCACCGCCGGTGACGAGAGCGAGGAGTACATGGACGACCCCAACAATGCCGGGATCTACAAGCTGAATACGATCTGCAACGACGATCCCGACATCATTCCTCTGCTGAACACCCCCGCTCCCTGCGCCTTTGAGCGGGATGAAAATGGCGTGTTCCAGCAGATCAAAGACTGGAAACCAGATGAGGACGAGGAGGACCCTGATATGGACATTTTGAAGCAGTGCCAGAAGTGGCATGAGGAGAGCAAACAACATAAAATTATTGATGCGCTGGAGGCCATCCCCGCCGAGGAGCGTACCCCGGAAATGGATATGGAGCTGGCCCGCGCCTACAACAATCTGGCGGACTCCAGCGAGCCGGAGGGAAGGAAGCTGCTTCACCAGGCACTGGAACTGATGCAGTCCCATGAGGAGGAACTGGGAGATACTTATTCCTGGAATTTCCGTATGGGGTATGCCTATTATTATCTGGATCAGGAGGGCCGCGCTCTGCGGCATTTTGAAAAAGCTCTGGAACTGCATCCCGGTGATGATCCTAAGCTCAACACCCGACAGGACATGGAGGAACTAATTGACTCGTGCAAAAAGGGTATTTCTCTGCCGCAGTTCTGGGAGTGCTTCCGGGAACGGACAGAGAACTGGTGGGAAACCTTTGCCGAGATGGAAGCAGAGCTGCGCCAGATGATGGACGAGGACAAAGATCACACCCGCGGTGCCGAACTCGTGGCCCAAATGCAGGAAACCCTGAATCTGGTTTTTGACGAGATTTCCTTCGAGATGGGCTTCAACGGCGAAAAGCATGAGCTGATCCTCACCCCGGAGGGGGATAAGGTCAAGCTGTTTGAGCTGGTCTACTTCCAGAAGCACGCCCCCAAGGAGGTGCTGGAGCACTGGAATATCCTTGTGGGCCGTCAGCCTCTCCAGAACATCGGCCTGCGTACTGAGGATGGCTGGGAGATTTCCGGGGATGATGTGCAGATCTGGCTGGAGGAGCAGGGTGAAAACAGCTTCGCCATCTCCGCCTACTGTGAAAAGCTGCTGCCTATGCTCCGGGAGGAAGAAGGCCGGGCCTGGTGGATGCTCACCACCTTCACCGACCAAGTGCTGGGCGAGATCCCCCACATGAGATACATAGACAGCTTTGATGTGCTGGAGGAACCCAAGGCAGAGCCGTCCTTCCTCCTGTCCCAGCTGCCCGACAAACTGCGGGAGCAGGGCCTGGAGCTCTCCACCGACCCGGAAGCCTATCTGGAGAGCTACCTTGGTTACAAAATGGAACCCAAACAGGACCCGGACGCCGATTGGCGGCTGGATGTAATGGCCGGTTCCACCTGCTGTGTGCCGCTCATCAACGGCTATCTGAATGCCGACAATGATTTTATGGACGATCTCCATGCCGACGGCGCGGTGGCGGGCTTCTTCTGCTATCCCCTGGATACCCTGCGGGAGGAGGAAGGCAGTCAGAAAATTTTCGACTTCCGGGACAAACTGGAGGAAGTGCTCACCGGCGGGGATGGTTCGGAAGTGCTCACTCTCACCGGCGGGGCTACCGGCCTCTACTGTGGCTATGTGGACTTCATCGCCTGGGACATCCGAACGGCGCTGAACATGGCGAAAGAGTTCTTTGAAGGCACGGACATCCCATGGGCCATCTTCCACACCTTCCGCCGTGAAGCTGGTTCTGTATCCCTAAAGCAACAAGATGATGGGACAGAAACTGAGAATCAGGATGACGAGTTGGACGAAACGCTGACGGGCATGGACTATATTCCTTACACCCAACAGAACGCCGAAGCATTCTTCGCTCAGCTGGAGCAGTGGAACGACGAAGACGAGTACACCCGCTGTATCCAGGCACTGAATGCCATCCCGGAGAACTGGAGGAACTACCGCACCGCCTACGCCCTGGCACGGGCGCTGGAAAACTACGCCATTATCGGGGACCATGACGAGGGCACCCCTCGCTATAAGGGAGACAAGGCCCTGTGCCGCGCCATCGAGGTGCTGGAGTCCGTCCGGGAGGAAGGCCAGGACAAGGCGGAGTGGAATATGCGGATGGCCTACGGCTATCAGTATCTCTATGGTCAGGAGGAAAAGGCCATTCCCTACGCCCAGCGGTGGGCGGAGCTGGACCCGGAGGATGAAAATGCTCCGGCGGTAATTCGGGAGTGTAAGGCGGAGATCCGGAAACGCCAGCGCAGCCGGAAGAAGGCCAAATTCGTGCCCGGTGATACCCCCTTCGAGGGCTTCGACCTCACCAACTTCTGGGACGACAGTATGTATGCGCTGAAAGAGTATGTCAGCGATCCGCCTTCCGATGAGCTGATCGCCAGCGTGGAGGAGGAACTGGGCTATAAGCTGCCCGCCGCCTATATCTGGCTGATGAAGCAGCACAACGGCGGCATTCCGGTGAATACCTGCTATCCCTGCGATGAGCCGACCTGTTGGGCAGAAGACCATGTGGCCATCACCGGCATTTTCGGCATCGGGCGAGAAAAGAGCTGCTCTCTCTGCGGAGAGCTGGGCAGCCAGTTTATGATCGATGAGTGGGAGTATCCTGCCATCGGTGTGGCCATCTGCGACTGTCCCAGCGCCGGACACGATATGATTTTCCTGGACTACCGTGCCTGCGGCCCCCAGGGAGAGCCTGCGGTGGTCCATGTGGATCAGGAAAATGACTATAAAATCACCCATCTGGCAGACAGCTTTGAGGAGTTCATCTGTGGACTGGAACATGAATCCCTCTATGATCCGGATGAAGATGTAGAGGATCTTGAGGATGACGCCGACGAGGAGAAAACTGACCGTAAGGGCTCCTTTGCCGGGTCTGTGCTCCTCTCCAAAGCGGAATGGGACAAGGAGCAGTTGATCCGGGATCTACGGGAAGAATGGGGCATCGTAGATGAGGAGCCGGATGAGGGCGACGAAGATGATGAGAACAGCGATGACGCTGTGGTAATGCGGGTCGGCGGCATGATGCTGATCGTGACACTCTTCCACGGTCACATCCCGGACAATGAAGCAGAGATCAACGCCGAAAACAACTATATGTGGCCAGAGGCCGTAGAAGTGGCCAAAGCGCACAAGGCCCATATCATGGTGGCTGTGTTGGGCGAGGAGGAAAAACTGCTGGAACGAGGTAAGCTGTTCACCAAGGCGATGGCAGTGTGCTGCAAGCAGAAATACGCCACCGGTGTCTACACCAGCGGCGTGGTATTTGAGCCTCGTTTCTATGAGGGCCTTGCCGATATGCTCAAAAAGGACGAACTGCCCATCTTCAACTGGGTTTGGTTCGGCCTGTACCGGAGCGAGGGGGGCCTAAACGGCTACACCTACGGCATGGATGTGTTTGGCAAGGAGGAAATGGAGGTGTTGAACACCGACGCTGAGCCGGAGGAACTACGGGACTTTTTGGCAAGCCTTGCCTCCTATGTGCTGGCGTGTGATGTGACGCTGCAAGACGGCGAGACCATCGGTTTTTCTGCGGACGATAAGCACACCATCACCCGCAGCCCCGGCATCTCTCTGCCAGAAGAACAGATGACCCTGAAGATTGGTTACGAGCCTATAAAGGGAGATCCAGAGGATGACAGCTGCGACCACTCGGACAATGATGACAAGCAGGATGAGGAAGAATTCAGTAATCCCGAAGTCTACACCGAGGAGGAGATGGAAGCCGTCGAGGGGCACATCCAGCAGCATTTCGGCAAGGTCGAGAATGTGTTCCACGAGTTGGTCTCCCCGGACATCCATGTGGACATCTGCGTGGTGCCGCCCTCTGAGGAGCGGGACTACTGCACCCTGGTCACCATGGGCATGGGCGCTCACCGGATGAATGTGCCGGAGGAACTGGCGGAATATAAGCTGGAGCGGGCGGAGCTGGCCATTGCCCTGCCTGCGGACTGGAAGCTGGATCAGGAGTCCATGAAAGACGAAAAGTGGTACTGGCCCATCCGCCTGCTGAAATCCTTGGCCCGCCTTCCCATTGCCAGCGATACCTGGCTGGGCTTTGGACATACCATGGATAACAAGGAGAACTTTGCGGAAAATACGAAGCTGTGTGCCGCCATTCTCACCGGCCCCCAAAGTACAGAGGAGGGCGGCGAGGTCTGCACCCTGCCGAGTGGCGAGGAGGTCAACTTCTATCAGGTGATTCCTCTCTACCGGGATGAATTGGAATATAAGCTGGCCCATGACGCGGACGCCCCGCTGGGCAAAATGAACGGCATCAGCTTTGTGGTGGAGCCTGATCGCCAGAATGCGATCACCCGTGGCACCCTTTCCAATGATAATTTTGACGGTGAGATGGACGACGCTTCCTATCACCTTGAGAGCATTGAGGAGAAGGAACTGCCAATTGACCCCATCAATGCTTATAACCACATGGCCATCTACTTGCGCTGGTGCATGGAGCACGACCTGATGGGCGAGGACTTCCTGAAAGAATACAGCGAAGTGGCCAAACAGGTCAAAGCCGACCCTGCCAGCGTGGATCTGCGGGAGTTTATCCGGGATGAGCTGGACGGCTGTCTGTTCTTTGTGCTGTTCAATCAGCAAGGCCGTGCCTTTGCAGGCTATTACTACGGAGAGGGCGACAGTCCCTACTATCCTGCCGACATTGATGACTATGCCCTGAAATATTTTGGTCCGTCCCGATACCACTCCAATGAATTTCAACAGGAGGCATACTTATTCATCCCATTTGATGAGAAATACTATCAGACCATGGCTCAAGTGATTGAGGAACGCTTTGAAAACTGGCAGGGACAGGACTTCGACGAGGACACGCTGGAGCCTTCCGAAGTGGCTCATGCCATCATGGAGTATCTGGACTGCGAGTGTACCTATTTCCCATCCATGGCAGATGATGACCCCATCATGTCGGCATACAGCTACGCCCAGCGGCTGGGGGTACGGGAGGGCTTTGTTCCCGTACTTATCCAGGCGGATGATGAAACGCTGTTGGAATGTCTGGTAATGAACGCCGACCCGGAGCATGATGCTGACTGCTATGAATTTGACCTCAAAACGGTAGAGGAGTACCGGAAGAAGATGCTCTCCGCTCCTGTTAAGGACGGAAAGGCGATTTTGGAGGAATTGACCGGCCAGCGCAAGGAAGAAGCCGAGGACGATGATCTGGACTGGGAGGAGGAAGTCCTGGGCGAGATGGAGGGCGGAGAACCCAACGACCGCTTCGCAAACTATTGGAACGATGATACCGGAATGACATATCCGCTCATTCTGGCTAAAATTCCGGTAAAGAACCCCTGGGAGATCTTCGCCTACCTGCCCTTTGGAAATTGGAATGAGTGTCCCGACACACCGGACCTGATGGCAGTGGCGAAATACTGGTTCGAGCAACATGGTGCCATCCCTGCCGCCATGAGCCACGATGAATTGGAGTTTGAACTTCCAACTCCGATCTCCAAGGAAAGAGCTATGGAGGTGGCTGTGGAGCAATATGGTTTCTGCCCAGATCTGGATCAGAATGAGGATGGAAGCATTGGCTCCTTGGCAGATGTCCTGTGGCAGTCCACCGTCTGGTACTTCTGGTGGGATTGATGGGAGGTGCGACCAATGACAGAATATCAGAAAACCTATATCGAACTAAAAAACAGTTTGTTGCGACCAATGAAGGTCCAGACAATGTCCGCGCTCTATATACCTTCAAGGAAGAACTTGAGCAGAGTGAGGATCAGCAGGCCAAGGAAGTGCTGGTGGATATGTATGATCTACTGGACTTCAAGAAGGATGCCTATGAACTGCTCTGCCAAATCGGAAATCGTTCCGATAAAAAGACCCTCAAGCGGCTGGGCACGCTGAAGGACTATGCGGAAAACTGGGGCAATCATTATGCTCTCCCCAAGCCCAAAACGCCGGAGGAAAAGCAGAAAGAAAAGGAACGGCAGGCCCAGCTGGGCCTGCCCGCCTTCCGGTATCACCCAAACCCTCTGGAAACTGGGGCTTTTGAGGAATCCGCAGACGGCGTTGTCTGCGACTGCTGCGGCAAGACGACCCATATTTTCTATACAGGCCCCTTTTACGCTGTGGAGGATATTGAGTATCTGTGCCCGGAGTGTATCTCCAGTGGCGAAGCAGCCCGGAAATATGACGGCTGCTTCCAGGACGATTGCTCTCTGGATAATGGTGTAGACGATCCAGAGAAGCTGGACGAGCTCATCCACCGAACTCCCGGCTACTCCGGTTGGCAGCAGGAATACTGGCGCGCCCACTGTGGCGACTACTGCGCCTACCTGGGCCATGTGGGTGCCAGAGAACTGCGGGCGCTGGGTGTGCTCGAGGAAGTGTTGGACGATCCCATGTGGGATGACGAACAGAAGAAAATGATTCAGGAATCCGTCAATGGCGGGCATCTGCAATGCTATCTGTTCCAGTGCCTCCACTGCGGAAAACACCTGGTCTGGATGGATTTTGATTGAGGTGGCAACATGGAGAAGAAGGATTTTCCCAAGGGAACCAAGCCCCGTGAGATCTTCGTCTATACCTGTGAGCGGATCGCGGAGCCTTTGAACCCGCTGGGCTACAAATACCGCAAGAGCAAAAATGACATCTACAAAAAAGACGGCATCTTTGTGTTCTCCTTTTACTTTTCCCCCTCCATCCGCTTTGGCTCCACCACTTTTACTGCCTTCTTCGATGTGAGTTCCCCGGTGATTGCCCAGTGGCGCAGTGAGCAGGAAGGGACGGAGGAAACCTATGATGGTATCGTGGGTACCTCCATCGCCCGGCTGACCCACCGGTATGATGACTTCCCCCGCTATGAGGTATCTACTCTGCTGGAGCGGGAACGCTCTATCCAGGAAATTTCCGGGCAGATCCAGGACTATGCACTACCATTCTTTGCCCGGTTTTCCAATCTGCCCAAGCTGCTGGACGATGTGGAACAGGAGGGGTTCTTCCCCCATCGGAAGGGGTTCGATGTCCCTAAGCGGAATCGGGAGTTCATCGAATGCTTCCGGGAGTATCTCCAAAAGCAGTAGGAATTAGCAGAAAGGAAACAACACCTATGTCAAACAGTAGAGTATCCACTTGGAGTGGAATCCGGAACAAATTGGAGAATGACTACCTGTGCCCGGCACTCCGGGGCCACATCCAGTATTTTGCCACCAGTTACAGCAAAAGCGCCGACCATGAGGGCCGGGCCGCCATTCGTGTGGACGGCGTGGAAGTGCTGCGGAGCAACTACTACACCTATTTTGAAAATGTGTGGACGAAATTTCATCACTTGCGCTCCACCACGCTGAAAGATCACGACTCCGCAAAAGGGGCCATCAATCAGGCTCATGCCTATGCGCTGGAGCAGGGCACCTTTGACCAAAAGGTGTTCTATGAGGCGTTTGGGATCTTTGACAACCAGAGCATCGAGAAAAGCCTTGTCAGCGAGAATCCCCTTGTCCGTATCTTTGCCCTTCTGGATCGCAGGCTTGGCAAGCGCCGCCTGCTGGCTTTGGAGGACTCCATGGAGCAGGAACTGGACTGGGTGCGGGCTTTCTATGTGATCCGGTTGCAGGCCGAAGGGCTGATGGAAGCGAATAACATTTAGGAGGAACCACCATGTCACAGATCGCGTCCTTTTATCTGATAAAAAATAACCAGCGGCAGGAGTTGTCCGACGGTGACTGCTCCGGCGCGGTCTATATGGCCATCTGGGACTGGTGTGAGAGCGAACTGGATCTGGATGTCCGTTTTCCTGCTCCCCAGACGGAAGACACCCTGGACTGCGCTCTGCTGGAGGGAGAGCTGGCGTCTCAACTGCTGGCAGCTCTGCGGGAGCAGGATCTCCCGGAGCTGGCCGCTGAAATTGCCCCGGACTGGGATCTGCCCACCGAGGCGGTGCAAAGCGGGCTTAATACGCTGCGCTCCCATCTGGAACTGGTGCAGGGCGATGCTGCTCTGCTGTATGAAATGACATGAGAACGGAGGGATACCATGCTGGCAAAGCGGTTTGAACACATTTTACATGATCTGGGCATGGCTGGGCTGGAACACCCTCTGTTCTACCATGCACCGGTGGGCATTCGTTTTAAGATCGGCGGGGAGGAACCAATCTATCTGGATAGGCGTGCGGCGAAGCTGAAAACCAACCCCGCTTATGTTCAGGGGGCGCTGGACCGAGCCGCCGCGATCTATCGGGCACTTCCGGCGGTGCCGGACCTTCTGCGGATCGACGGGTATCCCGATGAAGAACCCGCCGAGTCCCTGCTGACCGTTATCCGGCAGCGAGTGGGCCTCCCAGTTCCCGATGAACAACTTTCGGCCACAGAGCAGGATGAAGATGGGGATACCCATGCACAAGTGCAGTTTTACTGGGATCTCAGCAAGATCAGCTTTCAACCAGAGCTGCTTCTTCGGGAAATCATTCTGGGGGACATCGGCGGCTGGAACGGCTTTGTGTCCAGCGTCTATCTGGCTGGGCCGGGGCCGTTCCTCTACCATTTGTACGATGACCGTGGGCTGGATGTGCTGGGCGGCTCACAGAAGCTGCTATTGCCTCTCTATCATCAATTTCATGACTGGATTTTGGAATACGATCTGGAGAAGATTGACCAGATGTTCGCTCCAGCAAAAGAATGACTGCATAACAGAAAAGGAGACATTGCTATGGGACTTGATATTTACGCCGGGCCGCTGACCCGGTACTATTCTCACAACTGGAAAACTGTTGTTCAGCAGTGGGCGGAGGAAAACGGATACACCTTTAACCGGATCACCCCGGATGGAGAACCCGCCGACAACGAGGAGGAGCTGTCCCCGGCTGAGATCCAGGCGGCAGTGGAGGACTGGCGGGATCAGATCTTAGCCGCCATTTCCCAGCCGAACCAGCCGCACTACACTCCATGGCCGGAGGACAACGAGCGGCCCTATTACACCGATAAGCCGGATTGGGATGCCTTTGGCGCTATGCTGCTGGTGGCTGCCTGTCATACATACGAGGAACCGGTGCCTCTCACCGTGGAGAAGGACTGGGACTTCGGGGAGCATCCCCTGATTGCCCGCCTTGCATCGGACGAGGAGCGGGTGTGGTCCCTGCTTCGGGGCGCGACTTGGTGGCTTCCCCTCACCGACAGCTTTCTATTCCAAGGCCCTCTGCCCACCGATGATCAGACGATGATCGCCACCTTGGGCGGACTGCGGAAGGAGCTGGAAAAGCTGAACCAGCTGGCGTGGCAGGCCGATGAGGACACTATCCTTGGCTGGGCAGACACGGAGGGATACCCAGTAGACGGAACCGTAGACTCAGATGGACAGTACAGCAAGGCAGACATCCCGGAACACACCCAGTATGACACCCAATCCTTGGCCAAGTTTGCCTTCTCCGTGTTCTGGCGGGCCATGCGGTTTGCCGAGGAGCAGCAGGTGCCTATCCTGCTTGACTATTAAAGAGAATTCGTCAGGGGGTGGAGACCGTGGAACAAAAACGGCCGGCAGATATATTTCAGGAGCTTCTGGACTACCTATGGAACGGCCTGGGCCTGGAGGAAAAGGGCTGGAAGCGTCTGAAAAAGGGCGACTTCAAAAAGAGAACAAAAAACGGCCTGACCTATCAGATCTGGTTTGACCGGAGCCGCTACAACTACATAGACTACGAAATCGGCCATGGGAATGTGGAGGTGGGCTTCACAGGCATTGACGATGATATCCACGTCGGAGCGGTTCATCAGGTCTTTCAGGATGCCAAACTGCTTTTTGGTACCAGCAGACACCAGATTTTCATTATCTATCTTTTTGTATTAAGGTCTACAGCAATCTAATCCCACGTTAAAACGAGAAAATGCTTAATTGTTCTCCTCAAAGTTCTCTACCTGTTCCATGACCTTTTTGAGAACTTCGGGGCTGTACTGCGGGGGATATCACGCTTTTCAAAGAACGAGCCGGAGTTGCGCGCAGCGCGCAGATAATCCCGGCAGTTAAACAAAATCTAATCAAGGTTGAGAGCTTTTTCTTCAGCCTTCGTCTTTGCCATGGCGTTTTTCTCCAATCTGAAAATTACAAATTGCGGACAAAAAGGACGCATTGTTGTGGCAAGCAGTGCAAGCTGGTACCAACTTGCAATTTTTGAATCCGATTTCTAAAAATCAAATTCAAAATGCTTGTTGGGCTGTGCCCAAACCCCTTGTGTTCTGCATCCAGTGGATGCAGGCTGCACATTTTTGAAAAATGCTTTTTAATCTGAGTGCCGATGCCTGTGGTATCGGCACTTTTTGCACAGATGGATTCCCGGAAGCAGAAAATAGTGCTATGCAGCACATCCGGGATTGTGCTATACTTGATTTACATAAACTTGTTTGTCCTAAAAAGTTGGAGGTGTTCATGGCAACACGAACCATTTGTTTTCCCATATCCGGCTATCCCTATTGCAGAGAACAGCCGGTGACATTCACATGGATAAAAGGCAGCAAGCGGCAGAATATCCGTGCCGTCCATGATGCCGTCCATACAACAGACCCTGATGTTTCGATTCTGGAAGTCAGCTCTGCATCCGTTCAGCCGGAGGGTGAAGCTGTTTCTTCTCTGCGGCTTTTGCTGCATCTGGATTCTGTTGCGCAGGATGTACCCATCAGCACGGTTTTTGAAGCCACCAAAGTGTTTGAACATGGTGGGCCATTCGCTGACCTTCTGACCTGTGAGCCACCCAAAGTCCATAAGGACACTCGGCTGCGAACCAGTGGAGAGCTGCTACGTTACTCTCTGGAAGGAAACGAGTATCCGACAGAGCCGTACATGGATTCGTTCTTTGAGTGGCTCTACTGCCGTGCGTTGAAGCAGTTCCCGGAAAAGGCGGAGCCGCTGAGCAGATATAATGCTTTTTCTGATATTGCTGCCGCAGCGGATTCTAAAAAGTATTATGGCGATTCCTCACGGGCGGCTGCGATTTATGTGGGACTTGCAGCGGCAGGAAAACTTTCGTGCATCGATTCCTATGAATTATTTATTGCTGAGGTCTATACGGAGCCGAAACCTTTGCCCAAGTCTGGAAAATCTGAGGCTGCTTCAAAAATGACACCCGAAGTTTCTGCACCAGCAAAGGAGACTCCGGCAGACGAATTGCCGCAGCCCGATAACGCAAATGCGGAAGTGATTCCGGACACTGCGCAGATGGAGCATATCCTTGAGCTGCCCAAAGCGACCTGTCTGCTTCTCTCTTTGGCAAAAAATGCTGGCCTTTCTGCAAATAGTTCCAGTGAGCTGACATATAAGGGAAAGGAATTCCTTCTTGACGCTTATCAGATAGCGCTGAAAAATAAAACGCTCCAAATCAATATCCAAAAGAACAAAATCACATTTCCGATGGAGGAACCGGACAGCGGATTTCATGCAGTTGGTGTGTTGACCCGTTCGCCTGCTTGGGAATACGGATGGAAGTTTAACTATCTGACTGAGAATACATCCGGTGCAGAAAAGTCCGAAGTTAAAGAAAAAATCCCTCCGAAGCCTTTGACCGCATTGGAGCATCTGGAACGCTGTGGGTATAGAATCGTTCAGCAGGTCGTACCGAAAAAACTTCCGCCGATTGCCGTTCAGCGGATGGCATGGAAAACAGGCGAAGCTCTTTGCGACCCGGTAGTGGTGGATTTCTTGCAGTTTATTCGGACACATATGCAGAGTGACGGCTCTTTTTCGTTTCGTATCCCAAAGGGTACTTCCAAGAATTCGTTTGCCACACTTTCGGAAATCGCTCAGACGTGGGATAAAATGGGACTTTTTGCATCCATTGTGATCTATCCGCAGAATATCGTCTATGAGCTTGCGCAAAATGAGACTGTCCGGCATTTCCTGAGCGGGAAGTGGCTGGAACTTTTTGTGGAGCATCAGGTTCAGCAGATTTTGAATCGCTATCAGGAGGAGCAGGGCGCAGAAGTTTCGCTTTGCTCCAATGTGATTCTTTCAGAAGCGGCATCCGCAGGGAGCACGCATGAACTGGATGTTGCGTTTTCCATCAACGGAAAATTCTTCTGGGTGGAAGCCAAATCGTCCAGCCGAAGCATTGATTATGGAAAATATGCTGCTCTGTGCGAAAAGCTGAAAGTAACCTCCGACCGACTGCTTTTGGTCAACAGCGATTTGTCCGTTGAGGAGTGTGAAGGCGTTTCTTACTTCTGGAATTATCGTGTTGCAAATTGTGCAACGATTACGGGGGAATTGGAAAATATGGTTGCCAAACAAATTGAAACTGCCGGAAAAGCCGTTCCAAGTACAGACTGAGCAATAAGCAAAAAAGACCCTGAGAACCCTGCCGGATAAGCGGCAAAGTTCTCAGGGACTGTTTTATCGGATCTGCTCGACTTGCTTGGAGTCCTTTTCCTCCGCAAAGAACAGTTCCACATTCTTCTGCGCTTTTACGATGTCCTGCATCTCATCCCGCGCCTTGCGGTACTCCGGGTAGAGTGCTTTTTTCTTGGTGAGCAAAGCCGAATACTCTGCATTCAGGTCTTTCACTTTGGGCAGCTTTTTCAGGCCGGATTCATTGAAAGCGGCTTTCGCCGCCTTATGCAATGTAATCTCCTCCCGGTGCGCTTCCAAAAATTTGGAACTGTACCCGGATTTGCGGTAAGCATCGTATACAGGCCGGGTCTTGGCATAGTTGACGATGTGCGCACGGAGGACTGCAATCTCGGTCATACGTTGCTCTGCGGCCTTGATAGAATCGCCCAGTTCGTGATAGTGTGAAAGTGCAGCATCTGCAAGTTCCTTCAGCTCATCCGCACTGCTGATTTTCTGTTCCTGCAAAAAAAGCAACGTCTTGGACATTTCCTTCAGATTGTGCTTTTTCGCCCAGCGCTCGTATCCACCGCCTTTACCCTCAGCAAGTTTTGCTTGAATGTCCACCAGCAGTTGAAAGGGCTGTTCTTTGGGCGACTGTTTCTGGCGGGGGTGGTGCTCTGCCTTGCCAGCCAACACAGCTTTGATTTCTTCTTCGCTATACCCTTCGCCCAGTGTACGAAACCGAATAAAACGCTTTTGCCCTTTGCCTTTGACGGAGGTGTACTTTCCACGCTTGATCTCATAGCCCTGCTGTTCCAGATTTTGCAGAAAATCTTCGTAGTCGGTGGGCTTCTGCTGCAAAATTTCGTCGATGACACCGCACAGTCGGTCGCGGTTGCTTTCCCTTGGCGGGTAAGTGATACGCTTCTGCCGCTCCCGATAAGGCTTCTTTTCAATTACGGAAAGCTGATGCTCCAGACAAATTAAATCGCTTAACCGCTGCACTGCCAGCCCGGAAAAGAAAAAATCCCGAAATTTCCGGGTGCCATCCAAAGCGGTCGAATTAAAGATAATGTGATTGTGGATATGCTCCCGGTCGGTATGAGTGGCAACGATAAAAGCGTGTTTGCCTTTCAGAAAGCGGGAGGCCAATTCGTAGCCAACTTGATTTGCTTCCTCTGCTGTGATTTCGCCGGGTCGGAAGGATTGCCGTATCTGATAGGCGATGACATTGCTTTTCTGGCTGCGCCCGGTGGCTTGCTCGTATAGCTTTTTTGTGAGCATGAACTCCTCATCCACGGTAAGCGGGCTGCATTGATAGCTGCTGACAAGTTCGCCCCTTTCAGTCTTGTCGGGATTCTGCGCATAATCAGTGCGGTCTTTCAGGCAGGCGGCGATAGATTTTCCTTTGTGCTGATGCAGTGCAATCAGACGAGTAGCAGCCAGAGCAAATCACCCCCTAAATGAAAAAGCCGCCCGAAGGCGGCAAAAGATTCAAAATCAAATCACGTCCCGGAGCCAACCGCTGAATCGTTCAACGCCCGCCACCATCGCAGTTGCGCTGACAAAAAGAACAAAGCAGAGAAATTCAGCAACCAGCAGAATCAAAAACTGATCCCAAGTCTGGCGGTAGACGGTGTAGATGCCGCAGCCAAAGATATACAGCATCAACGGCGCGACAACATAGCTGGACAGAGTGAGCAGCCACTTTGCCATCAGAGCCAGAAAAGCCACAAACAGAGAGACCGGGGCAAGCACCATTTTGAACAGAAACCTCATATCGAACACCATCCTTCCTTTTTCCGCCCCAATTATAAAGGTATCGGCTACTGCCTTGCAAGGATGTCAACCGTTATGTAAGCCCGCAGTCCTCCTGCTGCGGGATTTTTTTAGAGTTCCGAAAGTTTGGCGAGAAGTTGCTTGCCGATAGCTATCAGCTCATCCAACCGACTACGCAAGTCCTCTAAATCGGCGGCATAGAGCTGCCCGCTTTCATTGGCCCGTTTCGCCACCTGATTCAGGTTGTTGCTGCAATTCTGAAGAAGGTACGCCATCCGACGCAGCTGTGGTAAATCAAGATTCAGGCAGTAACCATCCAGAGCCATTTTTCGCAGATAAGAGCCAATGCTCAAAATACCGCAACTTTCCATCTTCTGACGAATGCGTTCCAGTTCGACTTTGCTGACACGAAAATGGATCTGCTGGTCACGGCGCTCCGTCACCGGGCATCACCATCCTTATCCAAGTAAGATTTGAATGGTCGGACAGGCTCCACTTTATCAGCCTTTTCTTCCAGAGCTGCCAGC
The DNA here is from genome assembly GCF_003604105.1 of Faecalibacterium sp. AF10-46. Taxonomy (NCBI): domain Bacteria; kingdom Bacillati; phylum Bacillota; class Clostridia; order Eubacteriales; family Oscillospiraceae; genus Faecalibacterium; species Faecalibacterium sp. AF10-46. The sequence goes on from NZ_QVGY01000016.1 coordinate 26,628, forward strand.
ACAGAGGGGCGGGCATCCGGCTTTTCTTCCGCTTCGGGTTCTGTCCGGCTGGACTGATGCTCCATGTTCAACAGCGCATCCAATTCTGCAAGGCGGGCAGACTTGGTTTGCAGTTCTTCCTCCTGCGCAAACGGCTTGGCGATTTCAACCTCTGCGGCCTGCTTCTGCTGTTCCAGAGAATCCAGTGCGGCATCAGCATCGGCAATGCGGTCGGCAAAATTGCCGATGGCATTGTCCAGACGGACGATGTTGCCGCGAGGGTCATCGCCCAGCGGTACCGGATAACTCAGCTCGCCGCGGAGAACGATTTGATGCTCATTCTTGAAACTGTCAAAGCGAATGTTCAGCTCAAAGCCGCGATAGGTGCCCAGCAGCATCATATCCGCATTCGGCATCTCCTTGCAGGCGAGCATCAGCCGCTCACCAGCTGCTTTTTTCTCATCGAACACCATGCCCTTGATCGTCATGCCGCAGAAGTTCTCCTTATCCTGCGGGTGTGCGTCTGCGATTTGGGCATCGTTTTTCAGAGCCGCAATACGGTTCTTCGCTTTCTGAATTTCCTCCGGGTAATGCTTGAGCAGCTTATCTTCCAGACGATATTTCTGGTTCTGGTAATCCGAGCGCAGCACCTTGAGCTTTGCTACCTGCACATCCAGATCCATCTTTTCCCGGATGCGCGGGTCGCCTGCGCATAAGGCCTTGACCTCGGCATACGAAAGAGCCTGCTCATCCACATCATCACAGGAGCGCATCGGAGATTTGCTCGTCATGATCTGCGAAATAAACTTCTGCTTGTTTTCCAGCGTTTGCCAGAGGTAGGCGTCGAATGTCCCCTCCGTGACGTAATTATAGACGTAAACTTGTTTGTTTTTGTTGCCCTGACGGATGATTCGGCCGTTGCGTTGGGTCATATCGGACGGTCGCCAGCCTACATCCAGATGATGCACGGCCACCAGCAGGGTCTGGACATTGGTGCCTGCGCCCATCTTTGCAGTGCTGCCCAGCAGGACACGCACCTTGCCGCTGCGGACTTTGGAGAACAAATCCGCTTTCTTACCTTCAGTATCAGCGTTGTGGATGAACTCGACCTCCGATTCCGGCACCCCGGCGGCAAGCAGCTTTGTGCGAATATCATCGTAGACATTGAACGAGCCGTCTCCCTTGGGCGTGGACATATCGCAGAAAATCAGCTGCGTCAGATTATCCTCTTTGGTTTCGTTCCAGATACGCAGAACATTGTCGACGCAGGCATTCAGCTTGCTGTCCGGGTCATCCGGGGTGAGCGGATTCATCAGCCGCTGGTCAAGGCCGATTTTACGTCCGTCCGAGGTGATCTTCAGCATATTGTCCACCGAGGGGTCAACCGCACCGCTATGCACCTCAGCAGCACGTTCGCTCAGGGATTTCACCATGTCCTGCTGGATCTCCGATGGTTTGACCACGACAGTTTCAAACTTGCCTTCCGGAACAGGCAGATGCAACTGGTCGGAAGTCTTGATGTCCGCTGCCTCCTTGAACATATTCATCAGCTCCGGCAGGTTAAAGAACTTGGCAAAACGTGTGCGCGCACGGTAGCCGGTTCCTTCCGGCGCAAGCTCAATGGCCGTGGTGGTCTCGCCAAACGTAGAAGCCCATGCATCAAAGTGGGTCAGTTGTTTCTGCTGGAGAGTGCTGTACTGCAAATAGCGCATCAGGGTGTACATTTCCGTCATGGAGTTGCTGATGGGCGTTCCCGTTGCGAAAATCACGCCGCGCCCGCCAGTCACTTCATCCAGATAACGACACTTGCCGAACATATCGCTGGACTTCTGTGCTTCGGAGGTAGAAAGGCCAGCAACATTGCGCATCTTGGTGTAAAGATATAGGTTCTTGTAGTTCTGGCTCTCGTCCACAAATAACCTATCTACGCCTAATTGTTCAAATGTGACCACATCATCCTTGCGGTCGGTGGACTGTAGCTTTTTCAGTTTCACCTCCAGTGTTTTCCGTGTCTTTTCCATCTGTTTCACGGTAAAATGCTCACCGGACTGTTCCTTGGCCTCTGCAATGGCATTTTCGATTTCCTCGATCTGATCTTCGATGATCCGTGCCTGCCGTTCCGCAGAAAGAGGGATTTTCTCAAACTGCGAGTGGCCGATAATGACGGCATCGTAGTCGCCGGTTGCGATGCGGGCGCAAAAACGCTTTCGATTGGCGGGTTCAAAGTCTTTCTTGCTGGTAACGAGCAGCTTTGAATTGGGGTATAGCCGCAGGAACTCGCTGGCCCACTGCTCGGTCAGATGGTTGGGCACCACGAACAGGCTTTTCTGACACAGGCCCAAACGCTTGGATTCCATTGCCGAAGCTGCCATCTCAAAACTTTTGCCGGCACCCACCTCGTGGGCGAGCAGGGTGTTCCCACCATAAAGCACATGAGCAACTGCATTGCGCTGATGTTCCCGCAGATTGATCTCCGGGTTCATACCGACAAAATGGATATGGCTTCCGTCATACTCGCGGGGCCGGGTACTATTGAACAACTCGTTATACTGCTTCACCAGTAGATTCCGCCGCTGCGGGTCTTGCCAAACCCAGCCTGCAAAGGTATCCTTGATGGCCTGCTGCTTCTGCTGGGCAAGCATCGTCTCCTTCTGGTTCAGGACACGCCGCTCTTTACCATCCTCCTCAATGGTATCATAAATGCGGCAGTCCCGCAAATTCAAGGTGTCCTCCAAAATCTTGTAGGCGTTGGCCCGGTGGGTGCCGTAGGTTTCGGTGGACATGATATCATACATTCCGGCGGCAGATTTGTTGCCGATGCGCCATTCGGACGTAAATGGAGAGTAGCGGACTTGGATCAGGTTGTTATAGCGGATGCGGTAGGGCGGCTGAAAAGTCTCCATCATAAACTGCTGCACAATGGCGGGATTCAGCCATGTGGCACCCAGTCGGATGTCGATTTCTGATGCTTCAAGGTCCTTCGGCTGCGCTTTGGTCAAAGCCTCCACATTGATCTTGAACTCCGGGTGGCTTTCAGCGGCAAGCTGAGCCATGCGCAGTTTATTCCGCACATTGCCGGAAAGATACTCGTCCGCAGTCTGCCAGCCTGCTTCCGGCTCATCTGCATCCGCAGAAGGGTCTTTGAAAATCACGCCTTGCAGCTCTGTGATAATACGCTCATAATCGCCGGGAGAGCCGAGAAGTTCCGCCATATAGGGCAGATCAACACGGCCATGTTCTCCAATGGACACTGCCAGTGCTTCGCTGGGGGTGTCCACGCTGGTGACGGTGCGCTCCGGGCGAATCGTTCGCTTGGTGAACATATCCGCCTTGCTTTTGAGCTGTTTATTCTCATCGAGATTTTCCAAAGAGCAGAGCAGATAGTAGGAAGAATCATCCTCAAACAAACGCCCATTTTTGCGGTCGTTGAGCAGACCGTATTTTGCGGTAAAAGCGTCATAAGCTGTGTTCAGCTTTGCTTGGGTTGCCTTAATGTCCTCATCCGGGTAATCGTCCAGCTGCTCCTGAATCAGCTGGTTGACGATCTGCCGCAGTTCCACCATGCCGGTGACACGGGCTTTGGCATTATCGGACAACTCCACCTGCGTCATAATCGAATTTTCTCGGTAGTACACCTCACCGTCCACCACGGCATAGGAGAAATTCTTTACATCCGGGTCAGCGGGGAGCGTCTTGCGCTCGACTTCTGCATCCGCAACATCTGGTGTTTCCACCTCGACTTCAACATACTGACCCTCAATATGCTGTACCGCTTCGGCAAGCTGGTCGGCCAGCACTGCGCCCTCGATGGGGGCAACCGTCAGTTCCTCCCGTCCGTATTGGGTGCTTTCGGTGGTCAGTTCGCCCAGAATCATCTCCGGGTGGTCCACGAAATACTGGTTGATGGCAAAGCCGTCCTCGGTCTTGCCGAGCTGCACCCATGCAGGTTCGATGTCCGCAGGGCGGTCACGCTTCTGCAAAAAGATAATGTCACTCACAACATCCGTGCCTGCGTTTGCCTTGAACGCATTATTCGGCAGACGGATAGCTCCCAACAGGTCAGCACGCTCTGCCATGTGCTTGCGGGCGGTGCTGTCCTTGCTATCCATGGTGTAGCGGCTGGTGACGAACGCCACCACGCCGCCCGGACGCACTTGGTCAATGGCCTTGGCGAAAAAGTAGTTGTGGATGCTGAATCCCAACTTGTTGTACGCCTTGTCGTTGACCTTGTAGTTGCCGAAGGGCACGTTGCCCACCGCCAGATCGTAGAAATCACGGCGGTCTGTGGTCTCAAAGCCCGCCACGGTAATGTCGGCCTGCGGGTACAGCTTTTTGGCGATGCGCCCGGTGATGGAATCCAGCTCTACGCCGTACAGACGGCTGTCCTGCATGGTGTCCGGCAGCATACCGAAGAAGTTGCCCACGCCCATACTAGGTTCCAGAATGTTACCGCTGCGGAAACCCATGCGCTCCACCGCATCGTAGATACCACGGATCACGGTGGGGCTGGTGTAGTGGGCGTTCAGGGTGCTGGAACGTGCGGCGGCATACTCGTCCTCGGAGAGCAGCCCTTTCAGTTCGGCGTATTCCTTTGCCCAACTATCTTTGCCGGGGTCAAAAGCGTCTGCCAGACCGCCCCAGCCCACATACTGTGAAAGCACCTGCTGTTCCTCGGCGGTGGCACCCCGGTGCTCCTCCTCCAAACGAAACAGAGTTCGGATGGCTTCGATGTTCCGGGCATATTTCTGCTTTGCACCGCCCTCGCCCAAATGGTCGTCTGTGATGCGGAAGTTCCCGGCAGGCGTAGCGTTCAAGGCTTCATCCAAGGCAGCGGCATCCGGGAAGGTCTGCACCTCTCCGTCCATTACAGCAGAGATGGGCAGTTCGTCCAGTTCTTCGTCAGACGGCTCCGGCTCGTCCTTGTCTGCTAAAAATTTTGCGTGTTCGACTTTGAGCCACTCGGCGGCTTCTCTGTCTGCAACTTCTTTTTTCAGATTTTCCAGATAAGATTCTGCCTGCTTCTCGTTAGAAAACTGTGGAACGGCGTGATTGGTTTCATAGTAGTCATCATAAAGATCATCCCAGATAGCAAAAAGCGGCATTTTACCGTCAACGACTTTTCGGACAGAGAAACGTTCGTATTCAGGCACTTCGGATTCCTTGGCGATGGCTTCTGCCTGCGCCAGCATTTTATCCACACGCTGAGCAGTCGCACTCTGTCGCAGCCCCTGCTCAAACTGATGCTTGTTAATAACCTCATTGTCCCAAGACTGCCCGTGCGCACTGGTGTCGATGCGCACATCGGTTTCGCCAACATAGCCGATGGTACCTTCAATCGTTCTGGTGGGCAGGTCTACCACAACTTCATCCCCGACATTGTAGTTGGATGCTTCCTGTCTGGTAGCACGCTGTTCCTTTTCCTCATCTGTCAGATAGCGGTCGGACTGAATCATAAGGTCGATATACTTTTCCACCTGCGCCCATTTCAGGGTGATTTTCTGGTGGTCGGGATAATGAACAAATTCCAGACCCTTCCAGTCGTGGTTGACGAAGCCTCGACTGCCATCCAGATAATCGTGGGAGTGCCCACCGATGCCGTACTCCTTTGCCAGTGCTTTGGCACAGAGTTTGCGGTCAGGCTGGGTCTGGTACAGCGCAATAATGCGCTGTTTGCCGCCTGTAAACCCTGAACCATGCCGCCGCAGCTCGTTCTCAATTTCAGCCTGCGACAAAACAAAAGCGGAGGGCGTTTTTTCGCTCTCCGCTTGGTCGATCTTCTCAATTTGCTGGGCTTCGGTGGGGATGTTCGCATCCAGAAAACTTAGCTGTAGATCAGCTCCGTCATCACCAGTTCCTCTGCCTGCGCTTTCAGACTGTTCATGTGCTGCACCCACATCAGTTGGTTCTGCGCTTTGTCCGGGGCTGGGTCCTGCTTCAGAAGCTGCTCCATGGTCTGCTGCATCCGGCTCTCTGCTGTCTGCTCCAGTTCCATCAGATGCGGGTACAGCGTCCCGTTCAGGAGCATCGAATTGTACAGTACCGGGCGATACTGCATCAGGTACGTCCGGCGCAGCCTGCCGTACTTGCCCAGCGGCTTCCGGGGCTGGTTCAGGGTTAGGTTCGGGAGCTGGTAGTCCCCGACGGTCGAGTAAGTCACGTTCCTGCTGTTCGTATTCATATTGGCTCCTTTCTGCATTGCGGCGGCGAATGGTTGTTTTTACGGTGCGCTCGATGTTACGCAGCACCTCCCGGCTCATGTCGCTGACGGCTGCGCCGAGGGCGTAGACACTATCCGGGGTGGAAAAATTGTAGATTGCCTGAAAATCGTCCTTGTCGAACCACCCGGCAGGCTCAATGCCGCAGCGTTCCAGCAGCGTGTAGGTGACGCTGATGGCGGCGGCAGACTTGAACTGCATCTCCACCCCGGCTTCATCATAATCCATCAAGAGCGAACCGTCAATGATGGCACGAATGTCCCCGCCGTTGTTGTCCCAGTAATCCGCCACCAGTTTCCCCGCAACATCCGCAAGCTGCTGGCTGACACGCTCGCCGCTGATGCCGTAGGTCTTGCTCAACATTTCCGAAACCGGCTGCACCAAATCGGGACCGAGCTGCCACACCTCCGGGTCACGGGAATTGCGGCGCACCCCGGTGTCGCTTACGTCAAAGACGTAGTGCAGCCGGGGGAAGCCGCTGGATTCGTCCAGCAGAGCGATGCCCTTGGCACCTCGGCGCACATAGCGGTTCATCCGATTGTTCCAGATGTCGAAGTCGGCGCAGGCGGTGGCATCCGGGCGCTGGGCGTAGATCATGAGCTGGTCGGCAAAAGGGTACTTGTACAGCCGGGATGCGGTGGTCAGGTAGTCCGTCCAGCTTTCCCAATACCGGGTCAGGCCGTTGGCCGTGCGCTGGGCAAGGGCGAGATATTCTTCGGTTTTGCTTGGCATTTTTGCCTCCTTTTTTAGATTTTAGGGTATAAAAATAGCGGGCAACCATTTTGGGGTTGCCCGCTGGAAAGTGTATTGAGATAAGATTATTTGCTATTGTCCTTTATGTACTTCATAACGCAGCACCCCATCACGATGACGGGAAGCACGGTTCGTAAACCGAGGTCGCCGACCCGCACATTTACATCAATCACAAGCCCTGCAAACCATGCCGCTAAAGTGAAAACAGTTGCCCATCCATAACTCATGAGAATTCATCTCCTTAATCTATAAAGTTACAGCTTCATAATGAGAAAATGTTTTGCGAACATCAAACACGCCAATGACTTTATTGTATTTTTTGCATAGAAAAGCGTTTGGTATCTTTGTCTGTCCTAATAAAATGCTGGAATTGCCAATACTGTGCCATTCCTGATAGGAAATTCTTCTAAGTCCTTTTTTATCAAACTCGTCTTTTGGAACCCACCCAACTGAGATACCAGCGGAAATCAATCCTCCCGCAAGCATTTCTTCTCCACAAATAGGACATTTCATATCAGCGTCTCCTAATCAATAGTACACTAAAAGATTTGATTTCACCACTTGATCTTAAATGGAATCAGTTCGCCAGAAACAATCCCAAAGAAATACAAAAGCCCGATTTCGATAGCAACACAGATTATCAGCAGAAGATTTGCAAGAGCTTTACTGTCGCTCAATTCTTCAATATTTTTTCGGTATTGGACAAAGACCCACATTTCAGAGGTGAAAAACAAAATGTAAAGGAGGCTGCTCCGAAAAAAAGCCATCATATTCGATAGCGCATAATTGATAAGAATAAGATTTATGGAATGAATAGCGACATCCAAAATCTTTGGGAATTTTCGTTTCATACACAGACACTCCAAACCTACAGTTCGGTTTCCACCGCAAGCTGCTCCTGCTTCTCTTTTTCATCAGCGATTTGGGTATCAACATCTTCGCGCATCTTTTTCAGAAGTGCAAGGACTCGCTTGATTTGACCTTTGGTATTCTCCACTCTGCTCTGTGCCTGATTGATGTGATCCAGAACTGCCCAGTCTGCAAAGAGGCCGTCAAAGAAGAAATCTGCAAATTTTAGAAAGCTGTCCACCGTAACCTGAAGGTCGGCGGTGATTTCAACATCGGAAAGTTCAGTTTTGAACCGTCGCAGTTCCACTTGAAGCTGTTCGATTTGTTCCTGCGCATCGTCCAGTTCCTCATACTTGGCAAGATCAGCCATCAAACCGCCGCCCATTACGTCCCATGTACTCCAGCCCTCGGC
>NZ_QVGY01000017.1:0-19018 GCF_003604105.1 Faecalibacterium sp. AF10-46
TAAACACTAATCTCCATGATTGTTACCATTGAAGGAATACATTTGCGACGATCTTCGGGCATACCGAATAAGATTTGCATTGGCAGTTGAAAACGGCTCATGTTACCTATTGCAATTCTGACTATTTGGAAATATACTTGTAAGTATCAAATTATTTCACTTTATGGGAGGAAATTATTATGGCAAGACCCAAGGGAAGCAAGAATAAGGCTCGTACTGTAAAGGCCAGCGTTGATTATGTAGCAGTCATTGCAGAAAAGGCCGCAAAAAAAGAGAAAATCGAATCTGAGGTTGCTACGTTGACTGCAAATCTCGATGATCTGAAGACGCAGCTGAAAGCCAAGAAAGCAGAATTGAAAGCCGCCACCAAGGAACTTGCCAAAGCCGAAAACAAAAAAGCTGCCGCCGAAGCAAAGGCAGCAGAAGAAGCAAAGAAGGGCGAAGCAGAAGATGTGCTGAAGAAGCTGCTTGCCAGCGGTATGACGGCTGAAGAAATCCTTGCAAAGCTCCAGTAATGCAATATGATGAACTGGACAAGCTGCTGAAGTAAAGGAAGGGGCTGTTGCACAAGGATAAAACCGGTGTAACAGCCTCTTTTTCATTCATGCTGCAATTTTTTCAGCTTTTCAAACGTATCTAAATTAAAGTGGCATATCATCTTCCTATTTCACAAATCCTTGCCGTTTTCAGACAGGAGGTTACTTTTATGAAAGTATCTGCCGACTATCGTATGCTCGCTCTCGATGCCCTGCGCGGAAAATGGAAAACTGCTGTTTTGACAGGTATTGCCGCCAGTACGCTCGGTGCTACCATTGTGAGCAGTTCCAACAGTGCCGTATCCAATTCCAATCAGGCAAAGGACATCCATTTTAACCTGTTCGCCCAGCCAAACGGCGGTCGGCTGCTTGCTGTTCTGCTTGCCGGCATTGTTCTGTGGGCAGTCCTCCAACTGATCGTGGGCGGTGCAGCTCAACTGGGATATGCTCATTTTAATTTGAACCTTGTAGATGGAAAGGATGCTGCCATCTCGGATTTGTTCTCTCAGAAAGACCGTCTGTGGGATGGCTTCTGCATGAAATTCCTGCAGGGTCTGTATATCGCCCTCTGGTCGCTGTTGTTGGTAATTCCGGGAATCGTGAAAACATACAGCTATGCGATGACACCTTACATCATGTCCGAGCATCCTTCGCTGACCGCAAATGAAGCGATCACAGAATCCCGGCGAATCATGGACGGCAACAAATGGCGGCTGTTCTGTCTGGATTTCAGCTTCATTGGCTGGGAGCTGCTTTGTTCGTTGCCACTGTATGCCGGGGGTTTTCTGGTTCTCAAATATTTCACCGGTTCAGAGGCTATGGCGATTTCTCTTGTTCTTCTGCTGACAATTCCATTGAGCATTGGCTTCTTTTTTGTACGCCCCTATGAGGAAGCTGCATGGGCCACTTTCTACCGCGATATTACCGCAGCACCTACCGAACCGGATGAAGCAGCTTGAAATTTATACGATTTCTCGGATGTGACTGGATTTTCGAGGTAATCTGCGTATGGAGAAGAAACCTGACCGTTCCGAAATAATTACAATGACCCTCTTGTTTGCTTAAACGCTGGTGCTTACGGTATTAAAAGTGACGAGAACGTTTTCACTGCCTTGGTTGTGGGTACTGGGTCCACTTTGGCTTGGCACACATCGGTACTGTGATTAGGGCTGCTTGCGCTGGGAGATTTCTCCCAGCGTTTTCTCTATGAAAGAAAGTTGCTGGAGAAAAAAATTCTCCAGCAACTTTGTCTTTGATGAATAAAGGAAATTTTTTGTTTAACTATTCTCACTATTATTTGATTTAGTGATTTTTTTCTTCTTTGGAGAAACCAGTTTGTGACCGGAATAAATGGACATACCCATACAAAGCAATGAAGAATAGGCAAAGTATTTATGCGCAGTCATAGATTTTTTGATTCCAGAATAAATGCATCCCAACATACAGAAAAGTGCGCCTAAGGACCAGTATTTATGTGATTTCATGATTTGATACCTCCTTTGATTTAACTGATTCAATTATAACGTTTTTTTACGAAAATGCAAGCATTACCGGGAACGCTTTCATGTGGAGGCTGTGACTGCCGCTACGGTCATGATCGGTGGGCATTACGCACAAGGCTCACATGTAGCATTCGACTCCGAATATCAGCCGGCACACATATGAGGACGGAAAATGTAGCAGCTTTTGAAAAAAATTGCTTTTTTCTGCTCAAAGTGCTACAATCGGAATATACCGAATACAAAGGGAGGAAAGCTCCCATGCCAAGACCGCCACGGTGCCGTCAAATTTGTGGCGTACCACAGGTCGATACATTCTGTCCCAACGGGTGCGAGAATACCGAGCCAATCCTGCTGACGCTAGACGAATACGAGGTCATTCGGCTGGTTGACTTGGAGCAGCAAACCCACGAGCAGTGTGCCGCTCAAATGGACATTTCCCGCTCTACCGTGCAGGAGATTTACGAAAGCGCACGGAGCAAGATCGCAGCGTGTCTTGTCCACGGGAAACCGCTGCACATCACCGGGGGAAACTACCGCATCTGCGGAGGACAGGAGGCAGCTCACTGCGGCCGTTGCTGCCGGATGCAGAGAGCCAACATGGAAAAATCAGGCAAAACTTGCAAAGGAGATTCTATTATGAAAATTGCAGTTGCCTATGAAAACGGTCAAATCTTTCAGCACTTCGGTCACACCGAGCAGTTCAAGCTTTATGAAGCTGTGGACGGCAAAATCACTCATAGTATCCACCATGAAAGAAACGAAATACGCAGGAACTCAAACCGAAAAAAACCTGATGGCTGCCTTTGCCGGTGAGTCCGAGGCACGCAACAAGTACACCTATTTTGCATCCAAGGCCAAGAAGGAAGGCTTTGAGCAGATCGCGGCACTGTTCCTCAAAACCGCTGATAATGAGAAGGAGCACGCCAAGCTGTGGTTCAAAGAACTGAACGGCATTGGCGACACCGCAGAAAACCTTCTCTCCGCCGCTGAGGGTGAGAACTACGAGTGGACGGATATGTACGATGGCTTTGCCAAAACTGCCGATGAGGAAGGCTTTCATGAGCTGGCCCAGCGTTTCCGCCTGGTAGCCGCCATTGAAAAGCACCATGAGGAGCGCTACCGTGCCCTGCTGCACAATGTGGAGATGGCAGAGGTCTTTGCCAAGAGTGAGGTCAAGGTGTGGGAGTGCCGCAACTGCGGTCACATCGTCGTGGGCGAGAAGGCCCCGGAGGTTTGCCCCACCTGCAACCATCCCCAGAGCTATTTTGAAATTCATGCAGAAAACTATTAAAGAAAAGAAAAGGAGAATTATCATGGAGCAGAAGTTTTACATTTGCAAGCATTGCGGTAACATCATTGCCAAAGTTAAGGACGCAGGCGTCCCTGTTGTCTGCTGCGGCGAGCCGATGAGCGAGATCGTTCCCGGCACCACCGACGCTGCCGTGGAGAAGCACGTCCCTGTCTGGACGGTGGAAAACGGCATTGTCCATGTCAAGGTCGGCTCTGTGGAGCACCCCATGCTGCCGGAGCACTACATCGAATGGGTATCTCTCCAGACCAAGCAGGGCAATCAGCGTAAGGAACTGCATCCCGGCGAAAAGCCGGAGGTCTGCTTCGCTCTCTGCGAGGGCGATGAGGTCGAGGCGGTCTACGCCTACTGCAACCTCCACAGTCTGTGGAAAGCGTAATTCACCTTCTTAAAATCCGGTGCTCAAAAAGCACCGGATTTTTTTTCAATGTAACCTCGTCACAGAAAAAGACTTTGTCCTGCGGTATGATAAAGCCACAATCAAGAAAGAGCTGGCGAACATGAAAATCAAGCTCAATCCCGATCAGGAGATTGTCAATATGAAAAGGAACATGGCTTTTCGCTGAATGGAAAGCGAAGCTGACCCGGGCTGGGGCGGTCTGTGCTGGGGCGGTCTGTATTAAAGCGATATTTTTTTTGAAATAATCTTGACAAAATTTATCAATATTGATATGATGGTATTAACAAGCAAGCGAAAAGAGGATGTGGAGCATGATCATCACCAAAGAGACGGACTACGCGCTGCGCATTTTGCGGGTGCTGCTGGACGGGGAGAAGCATTCGGTGGCCGAGATGTCGGAAACGGAATTGATCCCCAATCAGTTTGCCTACCAGATTCTGCGCAAGCTCTCCGCCGGCAATTTGGTGCGGGTGAGCCGCGGCGCTCTCGGCGGCTGCGAGCTGTCCTGCGATCTGGACGCGACCTCCCTCTACGATCTCATGGGGGTCGTGGGGGAGCGGGGCATCCTGTGCGCCTGCATGGAGCCGGGATATGAATGCCGCTGGCAGGACAAGCATGGGCGGTGCGCCATCCACTGTCAGCTGGCGGCCTTGCAGCAAAAGCAGGACGAGGCGTTCCGTGCCGTGAGCCTGCGCAGGCTGCTGACCGGCGGATCCGATCCCCAAGATACAAGCAAGCTGTAAAATTTTAAAAGGAGGTACCCGTATGCTGTTTCAAACCACGTCGGCGCACGAAGAGCTGCGCGCGAAGATCCGGAGTTTTGCGGAGGAGGAGATCAAGCCCCTCGCATTTTTAATGGATCAGAACAACGAGTTTCCCGAGGAGGCTGTCAAGAAGCTGGGTAAGCTGGGCTGGATGGGCATTCCCTACCCCAAGGAGTACGGCGGTGCCGGTCTTGATGCCCTGAGCTACGCCATCGCGGTGGAGGAGCTGGCCCGTGTGGACGGCGGCACGGGCGTAATCCTCTCCGCCCATGTCTCCCTCGGCTCATGGCCCATTTTCGCCTATGGCACCGAGGAGCAGAAGAAGAAATATCTGGTTCCGCTGGCCAAGGGCGAGAAGATCGGCGCCTTCGGCCTTACGGAGACCAACGCCGGATCCGACGCCGGCGGCACGGAGACCACGGCGCTGGATAAGGGGGACTACTACCTCCTCAACGGCGGCAAGATCTTCATTACCAACGCCCCTAAGGCGGACACCTATGTGGTTTTCGCCGTCACCACGCCGGACATCGGCACCCGGGGCATCTCCGCTTTCATCGTGGAGAAGGGCTGGAAGGGCTTTGAGTTCGGCGACCACTATGACAAGATGGGCATTCGCTCCTCCTCCACGGCGGAGCTGATCTTCAACGACGTGAAGGTTCCCAAGGAAAACCTATTGGGCAAGGAGGGCGAGGGCTTCAAGATTGCCATGTCCACGCTGGACGGCGGACGCATCGGCATCGCCGCGCAGGCGCTGGGCATCGCCCAGGGCGCGTTTGAGCACGCGTTGAGCTATTCCAAGGAGCGCGTCCAGTTCGGCAAGCCCATCGCGGCCCAGCAGAGCATCGCCTTCAAGCTGGCGGATATGGCAACCAAGCTGCGCTGCGCCCGGTTCCTCATCTACTCCGCGGCGGAGCTGAAGGAGCAGCACGCGCCTTACGGCATGGAGTCCGCCATGGCGAAGATGTACGCCTCGGACATCGCGCTGGAGGTCACCAACGATGCCTTGCAGATCCACGGCGGCAGCGGCTACCTCAAGGGCATGGAGGTGGAACGGGCCTACCGCGACGCCAAAATCACCACCCTCTACGAGGGCACTAACGAGATCCAGCGGGTGGTCATCGCCTCTCATCTGTTGGGCAGGCTGGGCAAGAGCTCCGGCGGCGAGAGCCGTTCGGCGGCCAAGAAACCCGCGCCCATCACCGGCATTCGCAAAAAGACCATCTTCCGGGAGGGGGATGCTGCCCAGCAGGTGGCCGACCTTGTGGCGGCGCTGAAGAAGGATGGTCACGACTTCTCCGTGGGCATCCCTATGGATACGCCCATCCCGCAGGCGGAGCGGGTGGTCTCCGCGGGCAAGGGCATCGGGGAGAAAAAGAACATGAAACTGGTAGAGTCGCTGGCCAAGGCCGCCGGCGCGGCCATCGGTTCTTCCCGCCCTGTGGCGGAGACTCTCAAATATCTGCCGCTGAACCGCTATGTGGGTATGTCCGGTCAGAAGTTCACCGGCAATCTGTACATCGCCTGCGGCATCTCCGGCGCATCCCAGCACCTTAAGGGCATCAAGGACGCCTCCACCATCGTGGCCATCAATAAGAACGGTAACGCGCCTATCTTTAAGAACTGCGACTACGGCATCGTGGGCGATGTGGAGGAGATCCTGCCCCTGCTCACTGCCGCGCTGGATAGCGGCGAAAAGCTGCCCGCGCCGCCCATGGTAAAGATGAAGAGGCCCACGCCGCCGAAGCCCGCCCCCATCGGCGACCGCTACGTCTGCAGCGGCTGCGGCTACGAGTATGTGCCGGAGTTGGGCGACGAGGACGGCGAGATCGCGCCCGGTACGCTCTTTGAGCAGCTTCCCGCCGAGTGGGTGTGTCCCGAGTGCGCGGAGACGAAGGATCAATTTGTAAAGGCTTGAGGCCGTGAAGGAGGCAAGATAAGATGTATTGCGTGCGTAAAGTAACGAACGACCTCTACTGGGTGGGCGCCAACGACCATCGTCTGGCCCTGTTTGAAAACTGCTTTCCCATTCCCCGGGGCGTAAGCTACAACGCCTACTGCCTGCTGGACGAAAAGACGGTGCTCTTTGACACGGTGGACTGGTCTGCCTGCCGCCAGCTTTTGGAAAATCTGGCGTATGTGCTGGATGGCCGCGAGCTGGACTACCTGCTGGTCAACCATCTGGAGCCGGATCACGCCGCCTGCATCGAGGAGATCCTGCTGCGCCATCCCAAGGTGAAACTGATCTCCAACGAGAAGGCATTCATGCTCATGCGGCAGTTCGGCTTCCATGTGGACGGACATGAGTGCATCGAGGTGAAGGAGGGCGACACCTTCTCCTTCGGCAAGCACACCGTCACCTTTGTGGGCGCGCCTATGGTTCACTGGCCGGAGGCCATGGTGACCCTCGATGTCACCGACGGCGTCCTCTTTTCCGCCGACGCCTTCGGCACCTTCGGCGCGCTGGACGGCAAGCTGTTCGCCGACGAGGTGGACTTCGAGCGGGACTGGCTGGACGACGCCCGCCGCTACCTCACCAACATCGTGGGCAAGTACGGCCCCCACATCCAGCTCCTGCTGAAAAAGGCCGGCGGCGTTTTGGATCAGATCAAGTACATCTGCCCGCTCCACGGCCCCGTGTGGCGCAAGGATCTGGGCTGGTTCATCGAAAAGTACGACACATGGAGCCGCTATGCCCCTGAGACCCAGGGCGTGCTCATCGTCTACGCCTCTATGTACGGCAACACGGAGAACGCGGCGCAGGCGCTGGCGACGTCGCTCTGCGATAAGGGCATGAGCAAGGTGGCGATGTACGATGTGTCCTCCACTCATGTCTCCCAGCTGATCTCCGAGGCATTTAAGTACAGTCACATTGTCCTGGCCTCTGTGACCTACAACCTCGGCATCTACCCCGCCATGCATGACTTCCTCATGGATATGAAGGCACTGAATTTGCAAAACCGCACCTTTGCCATCATTGAAAACGGCTCATGGGCGGTGAAGTCCGGTGACCTCATGCAGAAATTCGTCAACGATGAGCTTAAGAACATGACGGTGCTCAACGAGCGGCTCAGCCTCGCCTCGTCCATGGGCACGGACAAGCGCACTGAGCTGGAAGCACTGGCGGACGCTATTCTGGAATCTATGAAGTAACTGGCAGGAAAGCCAAAACCAAGACAACAGACAACAAACAGCCCCGCCGCGTCGGCTGCAGAAAAACCGGCTTTCAAAAACAGAGCGGGCAAGCGTGATACTGCGCTTGCCCGCTCTTTGCTCAAAAGGACATGAGAAGTGACCGGAGAAGATGAGAGGATCGAAATGGAGATCAGAAAACGAAACGGGGAGTCTGTTCCCTTTCAACAGGAGAAAATTTTCAACGCCATGAAAAAGGCGTTTGACGGACAGGGCAAGGAGATCGGGAGCAGAGAGATGGATGAGATCCTCGCCACCGTTCTCAACAATCTCTCCGTCACAGTGCCGCTCACCGTGGAACGTGTGCAGGACGAGGTGGAGCGAACGCTCATGGAGCGCGGACACTATGAGGTGGCCAAGGCGTACATCCTCTACCGCGAAAAGCGGTCTGCGCTGCGCCGTGTCCGGCATACCATCGCGCGGACGGTGGGGGATGACTCGCTTGACGAGGTGCTGCGCCGCATCCAGATGGATTTTACCGAGGAAGTCTACTCCCTCGCGGCGCTTCAAATGAAGTTTGAGAGTTTCTGTCGCCCGGGCATGACGGAGGATGAGCGGGCTGAGGCACTGATCAAGGCAGCGGTAGAGCTGACTACGGCAGAGGCACCCAAGTGGGAGTTCATCGCGGCGCGGCTTCTGAACCACTCCTTTCGCTGTCGCAACGCACAGGAATGGGAGGGGCGCGGCGTCGGCGACCTCTATGGCAGGCTTCGCTATCTGACGGATAAGGGACTCTACGGTGACTATATCCTTGCCCACTATACCCACGAGGAGATTGCCATGGCGGAGGACTTTCTCTGCCCGGAACGGGACGAGCTGTTCACCTACTCCGGCCTTGACCTGCTGCTCAAACGCTATGTGATCCAGTCACGCAGCCGCGTGCCGCTGGAAACACCGCAGGAGATGTTTTTGGGTATCGCGCTGCATCTTGCTATGAACGAAGGCTCTGACCGCATGGGGTGGGTAAAACGCTTTTACGATATGCTCAGCCGTATGGAGGTCACAATGGCGACACCTACCATGTCCAACGCACGAAAGCCCTACCATCAGCTTTCAAGCTGCTTTGTGGACACTGTGCCGGACAGTCTGGACGGCATCTACCGCTCTCTGGACAACTTCGCAAAGGTCTCTAAATTCGGCGGTGGAATGGGGATGTACTTCGGTAAGGTGCGCGCTGCAGGCAGCACCATCCGCGGCTTTCAAGGGGCGGCGGGCGGTGTTATCCGCTGGATCCGGCTGGTCAACGACACCGCCGTGGCGGTGGATCAGTTGGGGATGCGGCAGGGCGCTGTGGCGGTTTACTTAGACGCATGGCACCGGGATCTGCCGGAATTCCTTCAACTGCGCACCAACAACGGCGACGACCGCATGAAGGCACATGATGTGTTTCCCGCCGTGTGCTATCCGGATCTCTTCTGGCGACTGGCGGAGGAGAACATAGACGCGCCGTGGCATCTCATGTGTCCGCATGAGATCCTCACGGTCAAGGGCTACGCACTGGAGGATTACTGGGGTACAGAATGGGAGAAGCGGTATCTGGACTGCGTCAATGACCCGCGCATCGAAAAGCGCAGCGTCACCGTCAAGGACATCGTGCGGCTGGTGCTTCGCTCGGCAGTGGAGACCGGCACACCCTTCGCTTTCAATCGCGACAGTGTAAATCATATGAACCCAAACGGCCACACGGGAATGATCTATTGCTCCAATCTCTGTACGGAGATCGCGCAGAACATGGCGCCCATCGAGCACATCAGCACTGAGGTGCACACGGAGAACGGCGACACAATTGTGGTGACGGCCACACGCCCAGGTGAGTTTGTGGTCTGCAATCTGGCGAGTCTGTCTCTCGGTAATCTGCCGGTGGAGGACGAGGCCTATATGGAACGCACGGTGGAAACGGCCATCCGCGCACTGGATAATGTGATCGACCTCAACTTCTACCCGTTGGAATACGCGCGGCTTACCAATCAGAAGTACCGCAGCATCGGCCTGGGCGTCAGCGGCTACCACCACATGCTGGCAAAGCGCGGCATCCACTGGGAGAGCGATGAGCACCTTGCCTTCACCGACGCAGTGTTCGAGCTCATCAACTACGCCGCTGTCAAGGCGGACACAGCTCTGGCACGGGAAAAGGGTCGTTACGCGCTCTTTGAAGGCAGCGACTGGCAGACGGGCGCGTATTTTGAAAAGCGGGGTTATACCTCCGAAAAGTGGCGGGCGCTTGCGAAAACGGTGGCGGTGCAGGGAATGCGCAACGCCTATCTGCTGGCGGTCGCACCGACCTCCAGCACATCTATCCTCTCCGGCACGTCGGCGGGCATAGATCCAATTATGAAGAAATTCTTTTTAGAGGAAAAAAAGGGCAGCATGCTGCCCCGCGTTGCTCCGGAGCTTTCTATGGACACATGGTGGTACTATAAGGCAGCGCATCTAATCGACCAAAGCTGGTCGGTACGCGCCGCGGGCCTTCGCCAGAGACATATTGACCAGGCGCAGAGCATGAATCTCTATATCACCAACGACTATTCCATGCGTCAGGTGCTCAGACTGTATTTGGAGGCGTGGAGGGCCGGCGTCAAGACCATTTACTATGTCCGCAGCAAGGCCCTTGAGGTCGAGTCCTGCGAAAGCTGCTCGTCATAAGGAGGATAGCATGACGGAACTGAAGAAAAAGCCCCTCTTTAACCCGGAGGGCGACCCTGATGTGCGCCTGCGGCGCATGATCGGCGGCAATACCACAAACCTCAACGACTTCAACAATATGAAGTACGCTTGGGTCAGCGACTGGTACCGGCAGGCCATGAACAACTTTTGGATCCCTGAGGAGATCAATCTCTCGCAGGATGTGAAGGACTATCCCCGCCTGCTGTCAGCCGAGCGCAGCGCCTACGATAAAATTCTGAGTTTTCTTGTCTTTTTGGATTCCATTCAGACAGCGAACCTGCCTAATATCGGCGCCTACATTACCGCCAACGAGGTCAATCTCTGCCTGTCCATTCAGGCGTTTCAGGAGTGTGTCCACTCACAGAGCTACAGCTATATGCTCGACACCATCTGTTCCCCCGTGGAGCGCAATGACATCCTCTACCAATGGAAAACGGACGAGCATCTGCTGCGCCGCAACACCTTCATTGGGGACTGCTACAACGAGTTTCAGGAGCGGAAGGACGCTCCCACGCTGCTGCGCGTGATGATGGCAAACTATATTTTGGAGGGCATCTATTTTTACAGCGGCTTTATGTTCTTCTACAATCTCTCCCGAAACGGGAAGATGCCCGGCTCGGCGCAGGAGATTCGCTACATAAACCGCGATGAGAACACGCACTTGTGGCTGTTCCGCAATATCATCACGGAGCTGCAAAAGGAGCAGCCGGAGTTGTTCACCGCCGAGAGCGTACAAGCGCTGCGCGAGATGATGCGTGAGGGCGTGGAGCAGGAGATCGCATGGGGGCATTATGTAATCGGCGACGACATCCCGGGGCTGAACCGGCAGATGATCAGCGATTACATCCGCTATCTCGGCAACCTCCGCTGGACGAGCCTTGGCTATCCCGCATTGTATCCAGGCTTTGAGAGCGAACCGGAGAGCATGGAATGGGTCAGCCAGTACGCCGACGCCAACATGGTCAAGACCGATTTCTTTGAGGCACGCAGTACCGCCTACGCCAAGAGCACCGCACTGATAGACGATTTATAAGAAAACCAAAGACATCAGAATAGGAGATACTACTATGAATTACAGCGCTATGATCCAAAATCGCAGATCCGTTCACGCATTCTGCGAAAAGGAAGTTCCGAGCGAGGCTATCGGCCAGCTCCGATCCTACTATGAAAAGACCTGCCCCCGTCTTGTCCCGGAGATTGCAACGGAGTTGATCGTCTTGGACAAGGATGCACAGCCGGCGCTGGAGAGCTCAGCGGGCTATAATCAATTTCTCATCGGAGCACCGCACTACCTGCTCCTTATGTCTGCCCCGCATTCCTATGCGGCCATCAACGCCGGCTACATGATGGAAGATCTCGTCCTCAAGCTGACTGAGTTGGACATTGACACCTGCTGGATGACCTTCACCGACAGCGACAAAATCAAAAAGGCACTGTCTCTCGCCACCCCGTTAGAGGTGGCGGCAATCGTTGCCTTTGGCTACGGGGAAAAGACCGCAAAAAAGCTGCGGCTGAATATCCTAAGTATGTCTCAGATCGATGTGCGGGCCGAGCAGCAGTACTACGCGCCCAAAAAGGGCGTGCATGATTTGGTTCACATGGGGAGCTGGAGCAACAAGTCTGGGCTTGACGAGATGATAGACTTCTACGACGATATGCTCTGGCAGTCCTTCTACGCCGCTTCGCTCTCCCCCAGCTATCTCAACCGTCAGCCCTATGGCTTCCTTGTGCAGGATCACAGCATCTATTTGGTGCAGCAGGAGGATGCCTACACCGATAATTTGGATGCCGCATTGGATCTCGGTATTGTCATGCTCCACTTCTCCGCCGTCGCCTCCCAGTGGGCGGGGCAGGTACGCTGGGAACTTTCACCTGCTGCGCCCGACGGCCTGCCGGAAGGACTTCGCTCCGCTGCGGTGTACCACATGTAACGACTCTGGGGGAAGCAAGGCAACGGTAAAATGCGCGACCGTCGATCCGCGGTTGAGCGTATGTTCCATTAGAAAAGAAGAACCTATCAGTCAGAGTCTGAGTAAGGAAAATAGGAGGTATTTTTTATATGGCTATCCAAACGGTAACAGATGCCATCCGCTATGTAGGGGTGGATGATAACACATTGGCACTCTTTGAAAACCAGTACTCCGTCCAGCCTATGGGAGTGAGCTACAACTCCTATGTCATTCTGGATGAGAAGATCGCCGTGATGGACAGCGTGGACGCACGGGCGGCGGAAGAATGGCTTTCCAATGTGGCGCGGGTGTTGGAGGGGCGCAGCCCCGACTATCTTGTGGTCACACACATGGAGCCGGATCATTCCGGCAGCCTCATGCGGCTGGCACAAAAGTACCCGGAGATGAAGATCGTGGGAAACGCGAAAACATTTACCCTGATCAAGCAGTTCTTCGGCACAGGTGCATTGTCGGAAGACCGTATGCTGGAGGTTGGCGAAAGAGATACGCTTTCCTTGGGTTTGCACCGGCTGCGCTTTCTGCTGGCGCCGATGGTACACTGGCCGGAGGTGATGACGGCGTATGAGGAAACGGAAAAAATCCTGTTCTCGGCGGATGCCTTCGGACGCTTTGGCTCACTGGAACGGACTGCCCGTGCCCCCTGGGTGCCGCAGGCCCGACGGTATTATTACAATATTATCGGGAAATATGGCGCACAGGTGCAGGCGCTGCTGAAAAAAATCTCCGCGCTGGAGATCAAAACAATCTGCCCGCTCCACGGTCCCGTGCTTACAGAAGGGCTGGAGGAGTGTCTGCGGTTCTATGATCTCTGGTCACAATGGGAACCAGAAGAATCGGAGAGCATACTGATTGCCCACGCATCCATCCATGGAAATACTGCCCATGCGGCGAAGACCCTCAAGGGTAAATTAGAGAAAAAAGGCGTACAGGTCAACATATGTGATCTCACTGTGACAGATCTTTCCTACGCTGTTGCCAGTGCGTTCTACTGCGGGAAGTTGGTTTTAGCCAGCGCCACCTATGACGGAGGACTGTTTCCGCCCATGAGGGAGTTTTTGGAACATTTACGGACAAAGGGATTCCGAAACCGCCGGGTTGGCCTTATTGAAGACGGCTCTTGGGCACCTGCTGCCGCGCGGCTGATGCGCACCAAATTGGAGGAGATGAAGGATATCCACCTTTACGAAACGGTAGTGTCTCTGCGTGGTGCATTGAACCAAACCAACGAAGCGCAGATGGACGCTCTGGTGGCTGAGCTCTGCGCAGAATAAGCTGCAACAAACCGCAGCTATTTTCGTACAGATGATGGTCTTACTCATCTGCTTTATGTCCCAAGGGCAGAGTACCGTCACCTCAGGATGAGGTCACAATGTGGTGTGGGACGAGACCGGAGTCTTGAGAATACCCAAACAAAGGAAAGGAGCTGACAGATATGGCAGCTATGAATATGAATCAGGAGCAGTTTAAGCAGTTGATCCGGGAGGAAAAGCCTGTTTTGGTGGATTTCTGGGCGCCCTGGTGCAGCTATTGCCGGAGGATCGGCCCTGCGTATGAGAAGATTGGAGAGGAATACGCGGACAGCCTTGCTGTCGGCAAGATCAATATTGACGAGGAGCCGCAGCTGGCGGGGGCCGAGGGGATCGAGGACATTCCAACTCTGATGCTGTACCGGAACGGAAAGGCCGTGGATTCCATCATCGCGCCCGGCTCAAAGGCAGAAATCGACCGTTTCATTCAGGAAGCCTTGGCGAAATAACGGAGGGTTCAGATATGAACAACAATCATGTTTATGATATGCTCGTGGTGGGCGGCGGACCGGGCGGCTACACCGCTGCCCTGTACGCGGCACGGGCGGGGCTGGACACCATCGTGCTGGAAAAACTGTCCGCCGGTGGGCAGATGGCCCTGACCGAGCAGATCGACAACTACCCCGGCTTTGAGAACGGGATCGACGGCTTCTCTCTGGCGGAGAATATGCAAAAGCAGGCGGAGCGTTTTGGGGCACGCAGCGAATACGCGGAAGTTCTCCGCATGGATCTGACGGCGGTTCCCAAGCTCGTGGAGACCAGCGAGGGGATCTTCCGGGGGAAAACCGTGGTGCTGGCCACCGGCGCAGACCCCAGAACGCTGGGCGTTGCCGGAGAGACGGAGCTGTTGGGCCGGGGCGTGGCCTACTGCGCCGCCTGCGACGGGATGTTTTACAAGGGCAAAACGGTGGTCGTGGTGGGCGGCGGCAATTCCGCCGCGGCAGATGCCCTCCTTCTCAGCCGCGTGGCGAAAAAAGTGATCCTCGTCCACCGCAGAGACACCCTGCGGGCCACCAAGATCTATCACGAGCCGCTGGCACAGGCCGAAAACGTGGAATTCCGTTGGAACAGCGTCGTTTCCGCGCTGCTTTCCGGGGACAGGCTGACCGGCGTCCGCCTGCGGGACACCGTCACCGGTGAGGAAAGCGTGGTGGACTGCGACGGCGTATTTGTCAGCGTGGGCCGACAGCCCGCCACGGCGCTGGCGGTGGGTCAACTGGCGCTGGACGGCGGCGGCTATATCGTGGCCGGAGAGACCACGGAAACCAGTATTCCCGGCGTATACGCCGTGGGCGACGTGAGGACGAAGCCCCTCCGTCAGGTGGTCACCGCCGTGGCGGACGGCGCGGTGGCAGTCCACATGGCGGAGAAATATATCGCGGAAAACCGATAAGGGAGGTAGATTGAAAAAGCCATGTTTAAGGTCAGGCCGGATACGACCGCAGTGGGGATGCCGACATATCTGCAAGGCAAACTGCCAGAGTGATGGCAGATAAGATAACCCATGTAGGATCGGGAGATATGTTGTCTCTCCATATCCAGTCCACACAACAGTGAGCAACTGAACACAAAGCACAGCCACAGATGTACTCTGCGGCTGTGCTTTTATGCGTAGTATTACCGCGTGACAAGCGGTTTTACTGTGACGGCGTCACATAATTTGAGAAAATCGGCTTCGAGGCAGCTTTTGGAGCACAAGCCCTTTGTGGTTGTTGACAGAGAAAAAAATATAGGTATAATAAAAGCAAAATAATAAGGTTCATTCTTGCATTTGGAGAATTGGCGGTATGCCAAAATACGCAGAGGAGATATTGGCCGCCGTAACGGAGCTGCAGCAGCATCCCAAAGCGGAGCAGGTGTTCCTGGAGATGAAAAAAGGGAGCATCCCAGCATCGCTCTGGGTACGGTATATCTGCCCCCATGCCGGGAGCAGGAAAAGACAATCTTATGGAGGAGAAGTATCATGAACGCTAACGTATCTCTTCTGCTCAACGAGCAGATCAATAAGGAGTTCTACTCCGCCTATCTGTATCTGGACTTTGCCAACTACTACGCCGCCGTCGGACTGGACGGCTTTGAGAACTGGTACCGGGTACAGGCGCAGGAGGAACGGGATCACGCCATGCTGTTTTGTCAGTATTTGCAGAATAACGGCGAGGGCGTCACCTTTGAGGCTATCGCAAAGCCGGAGTGGGAACGAGGCGACCACATGGCCCCGCTGAAAAGAGCACTGGAACACGAGATGCTGGTCACCGCCAGCATCAATGCCATCTACGCCGCCGCATACGAGGTCAGGGACTTCCGCACCATGCAGATGCTGGACTGGTTCATCAAGGAACAGGGTGAGGAGGAGAAGAACGCCGCTGACCTCATTACCAAGATGGATCTGTTCGGCGGTGACAGCAAGGGGCTGTATATGCTAAACAGCGAGCTGAAGGCACGGGTCTACACCGCGCCCTCGCTGGTGCTGTAAGCCCCGCGCGTCTGCGGGCTTTCGCATCAGGCAAAAGGCAGACTGCATACAGGTGGCCTGCCTTTTCTTCCACCAGACGGTTAGATTGTGCTAACTGCGTATAAAACAGAAAGGACTTCAGAACTTGAACAAGGAAAAGGAGACCGAAACCGTTACCCTCATGGTGCGCCGGTATTGTTGTGGCGTGCATTGGACAAGGGGCGAGGCGCTTTGTCCGGCGTGCAATGCACTGCTGGAATACGCCAGAGAGCGGCGGGACAGATGCCTGCAAGGGAAAATTTAGTGGCACTTTGAATCCTTTCCGAGAGGCACAATGCGGCAAAAAATAAAGAAGAGATAAGGGCAACGGCTATGAAAGAACGAAAGACCTTCTGGGACAAAAATGCCGGTCGTTACGACCGCTTTATGCGAAAGGATCGGGCGGCATACGAAGAGATGTATAAACTGATCCGGCCGGTGGTGAAAGCCAAAACGGTGCTGGAGCTGGCGACCGGCACGGGACTGATTGCAAAGCACATTGTGAACGCGGCAGCGCACATCGAGGCGACGGATGCCTCTGCGGAGATGATTACCGAGGCCAAGCGTGATAACCACTCTGCCAAGCTGCACTTTTCCGTGCAGGATATGTTCCGCCTGCCCTATGCGGATAAGTCCTTTGATGTGGTGATCGTGTCCAATGCGCTGCACATCGTGCCGCAGCCGGAAAAAGCCCTGCAAGAAATCAAGCGGGTGCTGAAAGAGGACGGCGTGCTCATTGCGCCGACCTTCACCCACGCGGGAAACTCGTTTTCCGGCAAGGTCAAGGCATTTTTCATGAAGCTGGCGGGCTTCCCTCTCCACAGCAGATGGACGAGCGAGGAATACCTGCGTTTCCTGCGGCAAAACGACTGGACGGTGCGGAAAAGCGCTGTCCTGAAAGCTTCGTTCCCGCTGACCTATGCCGAGTGTGTAAAAATGGAGGTGTGATATGGATCTCAACGGCTTGAAGCGCTGCAACGACTGTTCGGCTATGCGGCGGGCGACGCCCTGATCTGCCGTGTAGCTGACGCGCTGAACGATGTGTTCCCCGGTGAAGCCTGCCGCATCGGCGGGGACGAGTTCGTGGTCATCTGCTGCCCGGTCACGCAGGAAAAATTTGAACAGCAGGTGGAAGCTCTGCGGGCGGCACTGGTCCGCCATCAGGTGGATGCAGCCATCGGCTCGTTCTGGCAGTCGTTGGTCGAAGACCTGCCCGCCTTCCTCCGCGAAGCCGACGACCGGATGTACAGGGAAAAAGAACGCCAGAAGCGCGCAGCGCGGCCCTCGGTTTAGGCGAACCGTTCTGGATCCAATAACCTCTTTGATAGAGTATCCAGGATTCTGGATTAAGAAGAGCCAGTGGTTTTGACTGATTACAGTTTACACCACCGGCTTTTCTTAATCAAGTTCGCACCTGAACAGTAACATAAACAACACGCATACTTCAAAATTCAAAAAACATCCATGGACTGCGGTCATGAAAATATGCTATACTAACTGTGGTTTACTTATGCTAACCAGGGGGGGAATGTACTTCATAACGCAGCACCCCATCACGATGACGGGAAGCACGGTTCGTAAACCGAGGTCGCCGACCCGCACATTTACATCAATCACAAGCCCTGCAAACCATGCCGCTAAAGTGAAAACAGTTGCCCAACCGTAACTCATAGAACTGTACTCCTTCATATGTGGATATTCAAAACTCTCTTCTCAGCTTCAGCTTTCATAGCTGCCCGCAAGGAACTTACATTTATTCGACTCGAATGTTTACCGGATTCAGTGTAAGGTTGCCTCCGCCCGCCACCTTATACCATTTGCCTCTTTCGAGTTTGATTCTTTCCGTTACGCCCTGTGTAATATATCCGATTCTATATTTTTCTCCAGTCTCTACATCGGTAAAGACCACCTCAGTATCACAATCACCGCTCACTTTTACAGTTCCCCAAAGTGGCTGTATTTGTTCTGTCTTTATGGTGCCTTCATCGTTTGAAAGGGTGAAAGTATGGCTTCTCTGAATATTGATATAAATCGCCACCAGAAAAACCGTTGCCAGACATAAAGCAAACCTTCTTGTTTTCATCGAAACACCTCCTGCAAATTCGGTTTTATCGAATCATATCACATAAGCGGACTCTTCAAACTTACAGCTCAGTTTCCACCGCAAGCTGCTCCTGCTTTTCTTTTTCGTCAGCGATTTGGACGTCAATATCTTCGCGCATCTTTTTCAGAAGTGCAAGGACTCGCTTGATTTGATCCTTGGTGTTTTCCACTCTGCTCTGTGCCTGGTTGATGTGATCCAGAACTGCCCAGTCTGCAAAGAGGCCATCAAAGAAGAAATCCGCAAATTTCAGAAAGCTGTCTACTGTAATCTGAAGGTCGGCGGTGATTTCAACATCGGAAAGTTCAGTTTTGAACCGCCGCAGTTCCACTTGAAGCTGTTCGATTTGTTCCTGAGCATCGTCCAGTTCTTCATACTTGGCAAGATCGGCCATCAAACCGCCGCCCATTACGTCCCATGTACTCCAGCCCTCGGCATTGTCGAGGGTTTCCAGAACTTCATTGACCGTATGCAGGGCGGTCTTTCCGGCGTTGATGGCTTCCAGCAGCTCCCGCTTTTGGACTTTCAGTGCGGCAATACGGCTTTCACTTTCCGCAACCTGCTGTGCGGCAGGGTGGGCAGATGCTTTGATGCTTTTGATTTTTTCGGAAAGAGCAGCTTGATACTGCCTTTCGCAATCGGACAGCCGTGCCAGTCTATTTTGAATCTGCTCCAAGTCGGCATCAACGGAAGAAAGGTCATGGAGAGCCGCATCGTACTTGACACGGGCTGCATAGGCTTCCTGCCGTTCTTTGTCCAGCTTTTCATCCATTTTTCCAATCACT
>NZ_QVGY01000017.1:19028-19309 GCF_003604105.1 Faecalibacterium sp. AF10-46
TTTTCCAATCACTTGATAGAAAAATGCGGCAAGGCTGTGCCCCTCCAGACGGTCCACATCAGCCTGTTCTGCCAGCTTGGATTTTTCCAGCTTTTTCAGACGATCAGCAAGCGTATCTCTCTGGGCAGTCAGTTCTTTCTGCTTTGCTTCACAGTTCTTCTTTTCTGCGACCTGCTGCCAAAGTTCTTTCAACGTAGAATCACTCATATGGAATGTCCTTTCCCGGCATTACAGTTCTTCGTTCAGAAGCTGGTTCAAAAAATGCTGCCGATTATTTACAA
>NZ_QVGY01000018.1:0-13070 GCF_003604105.1 Faecalibacterium sp. AF10-46
TGCTGGATATGAGCGTAGGTGTTCACCAGCATATCCGCACTGGCGTGTCCTGTGGTCCCCTGCACCGCCTTGATGTCACCGCCGGAGATCATCAACTGGTAGGTGGCACTGGAGTGACGCAGCCCATGAAAGACGATGCGTGGGAACTCTGGGTGTGCATCCTGCCATTTCAGAAACTTCTTGCGGATGAGCACCGGCTCCACCGCCAGACCGTTGGGCAGCCGCAGCAGCATCCCGCTGTTGCGGTACCGCTCCGGGTCGAGGGCTTCTTCCCGTTTCAGGCGTTCCAGCCACTGTTTCAGCTCCTCCCGCAGGGCGGCGGTCATAAAGATGGTGCGGCAGGAGGCTTCGGTCTTGGTGTCCTTCAGGATAAGGGAGGTCTTGCTGCCCTCCAGCTTGTCCGGGAAGATGCGGAGGATGCAGCCCTTGTCCACCTGCGCCAGCGTGTCCTTCTGCACCCGCTGCATGGAACGGTTGACGGTGAAGGTGCCCATGCCGTTGGCAGCATCAAAGTCGATGTCCTCAGGGGTCAGACCGGCAACCTCACCCTCTTGGAGTGCACCCACCAGTGTCAGGTGCACTGCCAGATGCAGGATGGGGTCCTCCATGCTGTCCAACGCTGCCCGCATCTCCTCCACCTCCCAGATGCTGCGCTCTTGGGTGGTCTTTTTGGGCGCTTCCACCGGGACAGGGCTTTTGATGAGGATGCCCCACTCCACCGCCAGCAGAAAGGAGTTGTGCAGAAGCTGGTGGACCTCATGAAGGGTAGTGCCGGAAAGGGTGCGCTTTTGTTGCTTGGGCGAGAGGTCTCGCCGCTTGCCGCCCACATACTGCCCGCAGGGGGTCTTGCTCAGGGTGTCGTACAGGGCTTCGATGTGGTAGGGCCGCAGCTTCTGCATCTGCATCTCCCCGATATAGGGGATGATGAGGTTCTGGATGAGCGCCAGATTGGACTGGTAGGTCTTGGGTGCCCACTTGTGCTTGCTGCACTGCTTGGGCAGCCAGTCCATCAGGAACTCTGCCACCGTCACCGTGGACGGGATCAGGAAGTTGCCGGTCGCCAGCTCATGCTCGATCTGCTTCTGGCGTTTCACCGCCTCCTCTTTGGTGGGAAAGCTTTCCCATTTGTCGCAGCTCTTGCCGTGCTCGTCCTGATAGGTGTAGCGGACACTGTAAGAACTGCCGCGTTTCGTGATATATGCCATAGATTTGCCTCCTTATCAAGCTGCCCGGTAGAGCCACGCATCGAAGCTGTCTTTCGGGATGCGGATGCTTCCGCCTGCCCGCAGGACACGGAACTCGGTGGTGCTGTTGCACAGGTTGTAGGCGGCACGCTGGCTGATGGCCAGCATCTGCGCGACTTCCTTCACCGTGTACACCAGCTTAGTGGTCTCAGGGCTGTTGGTCGGAGACTTGACGGCATTGGTTCGAGTGACCACCTCCATTGTAGCCGGATTCGAGTCCGACTGCAAGAACTTTTTCGTATAATCCAATGGTTTCACATTCTCGTACATTTTATTACACATAGGCATTGCTCCTTACTTATCATGGCGCACCACAGGCTCCTGCGTGCGGTTCTCATAAAATCTGATGACTTCCGGCGGGATGCTGTCTAACGTTTTCAGGGCGGCTTCATAGTCCTGCCGCAGCTTGGCATCCTCCAGACGCTTCAAGACGCTCCCTTCCTTCGCTTTATCCAGCGAGGCAGAGAGCGTCTTATTTTTCTCTTTCAGCTTTTCGTTTTCGGCGGCAGTCTTGGTGAAGGCCACGTTGTACTTTCGCAGCTGGCCCTTCATCCGTGCCACGTTGGGGATATAGCTGTCCAGCACCTTGCTGATCTCCGCCGCACGGCTCTTGCCGTTGAAGGGATTGATACCCACCAGCAGGGCATCCAACTGCTCCTTCTGCTTGGTCAGTTGAGTCATCTCCTTGAAGATGCGGGGCGGGATGTGCTCCCGCCCGGTCTGGCTGGCACTTTCGCCCCGTTCCAGCTCCGGGTACTGCTTGACCATGTGCTGCCAGAACTCGTCCTGCCACTTCACAAGGTTCTTGCGGTTGCCGATGATCTCTTTGGCGCTCAGCCGCCCGTCAGCGGTCAAGGGCACAAAACAGAGGTGCAGGTGGGGCGTTTTCTCATCCATGTGGACAACGGCAGAGAGAAAGGTATCCGGGTGCTGTCTGCCCTCCAAAAATTTCAGGGCGTACGCAAAGTACGCCTTGACTTCGCTGTGCGTCTTGCCTTTGAAAAACTCCGGGCTGGCGGTGACGAGTGCTTCCACCACTCGCACGCTGTCCTTGCGGACACGGCAGTGGGCGGCGGCTATCATGCGGTCGGCTTCTTCCCGGTACCTGCCCTGTGGCTGCACCAGATGGAGGTTGTAGCGGCTCCGGTTCGTGTCGATATCCGGGTTGCTGGCGTACTGCTCTTTGGTGCGCTCGTTGTGGGCTTCGATGGGGCTGATGGCAGGCCCCTTGTACTTTTTGAACCTTAAAATGCCGTATTGGGCTTTCATAGATCACGCTCCTTCTTGGGGTGTACAAAAAATCTGTACGGACTTCAAATAACCCGTACGGTCTGTACGGTGTACGGAAATCTAAAATAAAAACGATAACACGTTTAAATATGCTCCAATTTGCCGTACAGGTGCGTACAAGTACAGACCGTACAGGTTGTACGAACTTCTTCCGTAAAAAATGCACTTTTTACGGACAGGGGTGGACAAGCGGTTCGATGCCCACGAATCCTCGCACCCTGCGGCCACCGGGCAGATAGATGTTGTTGGTGGCTTCAAGGTTATAGCGGCGGTCATTCTGGCGCAGTTCCGCGCTGAAACGGATGGCCGATACGCTGTGGCAGGCGTTGTCCTCGCACCACTGCTTATAAATGTCGTAGAACTCCTTGGAGCTGATGGAGTAGTCCGCCTTGAAGCGGAAGTAGCCCTCGGACTCCATGAAGTCAATGACATTGTTGCTGCTGCGCTTGATGGTGTCCACGTTGGCGGCGGCTCGTTCGCTGACCGTGAAGCGGAAATCGTTCTGCACCAGCCGGTGCAGCCCTTCCAGACACCACAGCAGAATACCCTCCAACTCGGCGCACATCTTCTCCACAAGGAAGGGGTCATCCGTGCGGTCGGCAGGCTTGTCCTTGGTGGTCAGGATGAGCTGGCGGCGAAAGAAACCGTCCGAATGGTCATACAGCGAGGTCAGCGCGCCGTTGCCGAAGCAGAGGAACCGGGCGTAGATGTCCCGCTGGTAGCTCTGGACACCCTTGCGCTCCAAGTCCAGCTTGGCTTCGGCGGTCACGATGGTCTTGATATAATTCGTCTTGGGCAGGGCGTTCATGTCCATATCATCGTCGATCATCAGCAGGCGGCGTTCCAGATCGGCGCGGGCAAAACGGTTATTCTCCACTTTCTGGACGCTGCCATTGCTGGCGGCATCCCCCATGAGCCGGTTCAGCACCAGCCCGATTCTGGATTTGCCTTCGCCGCCCTTGCCGACAATGAGCATCATCTTCTGTCCCTTGGTGCTGGGGATCAGGCAGTAGCCCAGATATTCCTGCAAGGTGGGGATGTCGGCATCGTCCAGCAGCTCGTGCAGAAAGGTCAGCCAGCGGTCAGGGCTGGCGGCTTTGGGGTCATACCTCACAGGCAGGCGGTTCTGGCAGAACAGGCGGATCTCCTGAAAAGAGCCGTCCGGCAGATGGTACACGCCGTTCTGGAGGTGGATGCAGTCCTGTTCGATGG
Organism: Faecalibacterium sp. AF10-46; assembly: GCF_003604105.1. NCBI lineage: Bacteria > Bacillati > Bacillota > Clostridia > Eubacteriales > Oscillospiraceae > Faecalibacterium > Faecalibacterium sp. AF10-46. The sequence goes on from NZ_QVGY01000018.1 coordinate 3,747, forward strand.
GAAAGGGGTCGGAAAAGGCCAGCAGCTTGATGGTCTCCAGAATGTTGGTGACCTTTTTGGACAGGCCGGAGGTGACGTATTCCTCGATGTTCTCCAAGATGCGCTGCTTGATCTCGCTTTCGTCCTCTACCGGGCCGTCCAGCGTGTACAGCGTTCCGTTGACGCATTTCAGCGGCCACTGTTCCAGAAAGGCGCGGCCAAACTGGACTTCATCGATCTTCTTGCCGTTGTACCAGTCCGGCCATAAAGGGTTGCGGGAAATGTTTTTCTTCATGTGGTGGTTCTCCTTTAGAAAAGTGAAGTGGTGGGTCTCACGGTGAGACCCACCACTTCGGGTGAATAAATTATTAGGCGCACTTTGCCAGAGCAAGGCGGTCGGTGCGCTCCTCCAGCATCAGCAGGTACGACCCGGACAGCAGCTGTGCGGCGGCAGCGGCCTTCTGCTGGGGCGTCCCAAAAGCAACGCAGTTCGTCAGGTGCTCGATGGTCTCGGTCGTGTGGAGGGCTTCTTCAAACCGTGGGTCATGCGGCTCCTCCGGGGTGGCGGGCTTGTAGCGCTCCTGCCAGTCGTGCAGCAGGTCAAGATAATCGGTCAGCACCCGCAGGCAGTAGGCGATGTCTGCCCACTGCTCGTCCGTCAGGCCACGCTTGGGCGGCGGCAGGGCGATGGCATTGGCGGGCGGCTTGTCCGGGTCAAGCCCGAAGTCATTTACGAGCTTCTCGGCGGCTTGCCGGGGGTTCAAATCTAACAGCTTGGCGGTGAGGTCGATGGCATCGCCGTTGGCTCCACAGCCAAAGCAATAATAATAGGTGTCGTTCAGCTTCATGCTGGGGTCGCTGTCGGAATGGAACGGACAGCACACCATGCCATGGCGGTCGGGCTCCATGCCGTACATCTCTCCCACTTGCCGAACGGTGATGGCGGACTTGATCTTTTGATATAAGCTCAAAATTTCTCCTTTGGTCAAAGGTTTTGGCACGGACCGTTTTGATCCCTGCCACGTTCAAAGTCACCGGGATTCCCCCAATGGGAACTTCGGTGAAGCCGGTCTCCCTTGCTGCCTCCCGACAGGAAATCTTTTTGGACTCTGTGTCGGCCCTATGCAGGGCGCTCGCTCCCCCCGATGGGAGGTCTTGGCGGTCTGGGCAGTTCGGACGGTCATTCTTTTCTCAAGGTCCTGGTATGAAAGATATTTCAGAGGGCTTTCGCGGGAAGCCCTTAATATGTTCGCTGCTGGGGAGTTAATATGTTTTCTTTCTGTCTATAGGATAGCACCGCAATGGCCGCTGTGCCGTATATCCATAATGTCGGAAAACAGGTGCAGAAACTGCAAAATTCCACGCTTATGGACAGGAACCGCCGGAAGTGGTATACTGTGCAAAAAACATCGGAGGTGCGACCATGAACATCAAGCTGACACTGGGAGAACGGCTCAAAGACCTGCGTGTGGAGCGGAATCTGAAGTTGGAAACGCTGGCAGAGCAGACGGGTCTGTCCAAATCGGCACTGTCGAAATACGAGAGCGACGACGTGACCGATCTCAGCATTTATGCAGTGACAACGCTGGCTGAGTTTTATGGTGTGACCACGGATTATCTGCTGGGTGTGACGGAAAACAAAAAGCGCCCAGATGCAGTCCTTTCGGACTTGCATCTGAGCGATGGCGCAGTGGACGTATTAAGGAATGGAAAATTCAATCATCGGCTGCTGTGCGAGCTGATCGTGCATGAGAATTTCCAGCGGTTCATGACCGATCTGGAGATCTATGTGGATGGATATGTCAGCGCAAACATTCAAAACCTCAATGCCGGTCTGGAAGCAACACGGCAAATGCTGAAAAAGAAGTATGCAGCAGATGAAAATGATTTGTACATGAGCACCTTGAAGCTGGGGCAGATCGATGAAGATGAGTACTTTGGCCGGGTCTTGTATGATGAACTGGTGGCTATCCTGAAGAACATCAAGACGGAACACCGCAAGGACAAGACCACTTCGGATGGTGCGATGGTCGATAACTTGATGAAGGAACTGGAGGATGCACAGAAACTTGAAGGGTCTGCGGATGAAAAGAAGATCCGAACGGCATTGAAGGCAATCGGCATCAACTACGATAAGCTGACAGAGGATGAAAGAAAGCTGATAAAGAAGATCCTTTATAAAACGGCAATGCTGAAACCGGGGACACTAGCGGGAAACCGGGGCAAGCACAGACGTTGATTATTTACCTTGCGGCTTATAGGGGAAAAACGCTGCTGCGGCAGGACGGGAGAACGTACACCATTGGTTCCTCTGAAAGCCTGCGCTGGGTGGGCAGAGACCGTCAACTGCCACGCCCATCCGCGCATCCTTCTGCCGCAGAACAGGTGCTTGCCGGAGCCTTTCGCAGCCCCTTTTCCGCATCAGCCGGAACCAAGGTGTAACACACTAGACTTTGCAAGCAAAGTCGTGTGCCAAAGGGGTGCTGCGGCCCCTTTGGAAACCCAAGAGAAACGCCCATCAACTGCGCTGCTCGTCCTCGGCCAGTGCGCTGATCCGCTTGCCCATGGCCTTGACCAGCGGAACGACAAGCGCATTCACCATGGTGAAATAGCGCAGTCGTTTGTGCATTTGAGATGCGCTTGGCATATCCGAGGAACGGATGGAGAGAATCGGGATAGAAACAATCACTCAATCGACCAAGTTTCTTGCAAAATCAAAAAGACGACTACAAAGGGGTTGTATTCTGTGTTATAATTGCTTTACAGCGTTGAAAAGGAGGAATCTATAAAATGAAAATTCTAGGAGTGCTTCTTGCGTTTGTCGGTTTTGCGCTTGGAATATATGAAATAATCAATACGCTTAGAGGAAAAGAAAATAAAAGGATATTGTGTGACGTAGCGATAGCATATCTTGGCTACGGTGTGTGCTATTCAGTGTCTCAAAAAGATTTGGGGTATCTTGGTGTTGCATTTTTATTTGGGTTGATTTTTTATGCAATAAGAGTTATGTGCGTTCTCTTGAGGATGGCTGCTAAGCGTGAAAAACGCAGTCTTAAGAATGATTTGATAGTGCTGGCTGTTCTGTTGGTAGGTTTTATTGCCGGAATGATGCTTCCATATGATAAGGAAGAAGAAGCTAAAAGAACTGCAGAATCAGTCGCTAGTGTGATGGAAAAAGCGGCACTTCCGCTTGCAGGCCTTGATTATACACTGGATGATGTGAATTGACTAGAACAGACCGATGATTGGGCTGCTGGTAGCCGATACAATGCACAGATTAACGGAAAGATATATATTCAGATAGCCACGATTGGTGATGAAATCTATTCTATTAAGGATACAAAAAATGGAGCAACGGATGATTTTCTTTACAAGAACGAAGACTTGAAGCCTGACGCTGGAAATGTACCTGATGGCTCTATTCTGTTGACTGATGGTGAACTGGGTGATTACGGAAAAGAAGCGACCACTAAGAGTGGCTATAAATATGTTCGGTACACAGTTCCCGCTGGAAATTATACAGTCGAAAACAAAGCAAAGCAGTCTGCCGTTTTTGTTGTGTCCGATTCCAACTCCGATGATGTAAGTGCATCCCTTCAATTATCAAGCAATGGTGAAAAGGCAAGACTGACGGTCAAGGATGGTTACCACATTGAATTGTCCATGTATGCACAGATTCTTTTGACACCTGAACAATGAGGAAGATACGAGTGATTTATTGAGAGCACGATCAGAGTGATGGAGTGATTGTTTTGGGCAAAAAACATAGTGAATGTTATGGAAGTATGAACTATGATGAAAAAGAAAGATTGATGATAACCCATTACTTCGGTTTGCTTGCGGAGAATAATTTTACAGAATACGATATATTGGGATTCCTGATGGTACTTCGACGAGAATTGGATAAAGAAAAATATAAATATATCCATGATTTCTCAAACTTGATTGCACATAGAAACAGGAACAAAGGCGTTGCAATGGATGCAATCAAAGGAGCTATCGACAACAACTATGAGTTTATAGCTGGAACAAGAAAAATTAAAGGCTATCATGGTATTCCGTATGACAAATGGGTGTCTGAGTGGAAAAATCTCGCTACCGACTTTTCTAAACAGCTTTCTGATGAAACTATTCACGATATTACAATCTGTGTGTTTTCGCTTGCCCAAAACACCATATACAGTAAAACATGGACAAAAGAGGGCATAACCAAGCGCTATAGCGGAAAAATGGATCTTTTTGGCTCAAAAGACCGCGAACTTATGCTTGGCACTGCAGAAAATGAACACAGTCTTTCTATATGGTTTGCGTCAACTTCTAATAAAAAGTTGGAGAACTTAAAGCCGATAAACGCAACGGTAGAAACCTTTAGAAAAGATGGTGTTTTGCATTTGGGAACGATAGAGGGAGCTATAATTTTTTAAGAAAGGAGGCCCCACCATGACCGAACAAGCACTCCGCAAAATGATTGCTGCCGGGGAAAGCACCCGGCAGGAGTTTAAGTCGTGGGTGAAGTGCAAGGACTACCGGCAGCGGAAAGAGCTTGCGGTGAAAAGTGCGGTTGCGCTGGCAAATACAAAGGGCGGCGTTCTGCTGTTTGGCGTGGAAGATGACGGCACAATTACGGGCTGCCCTAAAAGCGACCCGCAGGCACTGATGGAAGCCATCTACGATATGACCCGGCCCAGCCTGTTTACCGAAATCGAGCCGGTGGAAACCTCTGACGGTGTGGTGCTGGTGGTATCGGTGGAGAAATCCAACTCTCATGTTGCCACCACCGGCGGCATCTATTACAGGCGGCTGGGGAACGTGACAAAGCCCGACTACCCGGCAAACGATGTGTACTCCCCTGCCGATAACCCGGATTTTTCGGCAAAGATCGTGGAGGGGGCATCCGAAAGCGACATTGACCTGCTGGAAGTGTACCGCCTGAAAGAGAAGCTGCGGATTCGGGATGCAGGCTCTGCCCTGCCGGACTTGGCAGATACCACCTTTCTGGACAACCTGAACCTGATCCGCATGGACAAGGACGAAGTGCGTGTGACGGTGGCAGGGCTTCTGTTTGTGGGCAAGGCGACCTCCCTTGCGCGGCTGCTGCCGCAGGCAGAGGTGATCTACCTCCATTACAGCGACGAAGCACAGACGGAGTACGACAACCGCATGGATATGCAGGAGCCGGTGATCTCGATTCTGGATAAGCTGACCGAGCGCATCCGCACCTATAACCGCCTGACCAATGTGCAGGTGGGGCTGTTCCGGCTGGAGGGGTACGATTTCTCCGAAGCGGTTTTTCAGGAGGCGTTGCTGAATGCGCTGGCGCACCGCTCCTATGAGGATATGGCACCGATCTATGTCAAGCACTACCCCACGAAGATCGTGATTGAGAACCCCGGCGGCTTTCCGGGGGACATCAACGAAAGCAACATCATCGCCCCCCAGTCCATTCCCCGGAACAAGCTGATTGCCATGACCCTTCAGCATCTGAAGTATGTGCAGCGTTCCGGGCAGGGTGTGGACATTATGTTCCAGAGTATGCTCACCGAGGGCAAGCCCTACCCTGAGTATGCCAGCACGCCCAACTCTGTCCGGCTGACCCTTCGCAGCACGATGGAGAACCAGAGCTTCGTGCGTTTCATCGCAGAGACGCAGGATAAGCGGTCCAAGATGTTCACGCTGTCGGAGCTGATGATTCTGCACTATCTGCGGGAGCACCAGAAAATCACCCTGAAACAGGCGGCAAAGACGATTCAGGAAACCGATGACAATGCCCACAAGGTTCTGAACGCTCTCCGGGACGAGGGGCTTCTGGAACTCAACGGCAAGTCCTATATGCTGTCCCTCAAGGTTTACGAAACGGTGAAAACCGATGTGGCCTATGTGCAGGATAAGACGGTCAGCCAGATTCAGGCAAAGGATCGGATTCTTGAATATCTGAAGCATAAGCCGTCGATTACGAATCAGAAAGCACAAGAACTGTGTGGGTTTAACAAGAATCAAACCTATTATATCCTGCACCAGATGTGCAAGGACGGCATCTTGCAGCCTGATGGCGTAGGCCGAGGAACGAAGTACAAAAGCGTGAAGTGAAAATTTACGCTGACTTTTACGCTGAAAGTTTGATTTGCGCTGAAAATACGCTGACTTTCCGGGATTTACGCTGAAAATACGCTGACTTGGCATGGTTTGCGCTGAATTTACGCTGAGAAACGCGCGCCGCGCGATTAGCGATTTTGCCGCGCGGTTTCTGCGGCTCAGTCCTCCAGCCTGCCATGGTCACAGCCAAGCGACAGATAACGCCCCATCTCCCCTCTCAGCACCATCTGTGCATACTCCAAGGGCTTGTTCCATAACAGCCAGTCCAGTTCCGCTCGCTGTGCCGGGGTGTTGCCGTACTCATCCTCGACGGCGATGCAGTCGATGGCAAGAGTGGTTCCATCCTCGAACCGGGCTTCCACCCGGTTGGTGTCCATGTTGTAGCGGCAGGAAAGCAGTTTGTTCATGGTGAACCTCATTTCTATGTAAACGGTGTCTGTTCGGATGTCCTAAACCCTGCCAAAGAACCGGTGTATGATGTAAGATTGTTGTTTGGATAAAACTGGAAGATTTTGCACAATAAATACCGTTGAAATCCAGCTTTTGGGGCTGTGCGAAACAGCCTGTTTTGCCGGGCTGATTTTGGCGCTGCACACTTTTGCACATTTTCTGCACATCGCAAGGATGGATAACAGGTGCAAAGACGTGCAAGCAATGCAAAGGATGCAATAGAAGAACAACGGTAAAATAACGGCAATTCGATTAAAACGACGATTTAACGTTGAATGGTGAAATGGATAAAATGTGCCATTCGGTTCCTACGAATCAGTAGGCCGGGGGTTCGAGTCCCTTCCATCGCACCATGACGAATGTTCTTACAGCATTTAGCTGTCAAAGAACATTCGTCATTTTTTATTTGCTAAATAGCGACATCGCAGGGGGCGTAGTTCACAACTACGCCTTTTCTTGTATTCACCGACACATCAGGTGTCGGCAAAGGAGGTGCGCTTGGAATCTCGATGGTGCCCACGCAGTTGCAGTGAATGCGGAGCCGCTGCTCCCATACACCGTTGACCTTTTCTGCATTGAACTCTTCGATTTTTTCCACCAGTTCATTCAGCATCCGGGGTGTCAGCTTTTTTGCTCTGGTGTACTTGCGAACCAGACTGATAAACATATCCGTTGTCATGGTACGGCTGCTCTGCTTTTCGATTTCGGAGCGGAGCTGTTTGATTTTTTCGGTCAGTTCCTTTTGTTCGTCCTCATATCTCCGGGACATTCTGGAAAAGCGCTCGTCAGAGATTTTGCCGGAAACATTGTCCTCATAGATGCGCTCAAAGAGGCCGTCCAGTTCTTCATCACGGGCAAGGAGTGTTTTCAACTCTTTCTCTTTCAGCTTGCGGTCGGCTTCGTCCGCAAGCTGGGAGTGCCCGATAACAGCTTTCAGGAAGTCGTCCTCATAGAGGCTGGCAAACTTGGTGAGCCGCCGAATTTCGCCCAGCACCACTTCTTCCAGAAAGTCTACACGGATGTAATGGGTGGATTGGCAGGTGCCACGGTTGCCCTTGTAGTTGGAGCAGTTGAAATACTTGATTTCCGGGTTGCCCTGATTGAAGTGGAAGTGCAGATTGCAGCCGCAGTCTGCGCAGACAAGTAAGCCAGAGAACATATTGTGTTCTCCGTTGCTGGTACAGCGTTTGCGCATTTTTCCGCGCTTCTGCTGCACCTGTTCAAACACGGCACGTTCAATAATGGGTTCGTGAACATCTTGGAACACTACCCAATTTTCCGGGTCGTTATGAATCCGCTTTTTGTTCTTGTAGGACTTGGAGTAGGTTTTGAAGTTCAGAATATCCCCGCAATACTCCTGCTGATACAGAAGATGGGTAATCGTGGAGCCGTTCCACTTGGTTGCAGGGCGCGTTTTGGTTTTTCCGGGACGGCCGATGCCTTTCTGAATCCAGTAGGCCTGCGGTGTCAGGATACCTTCCTTTTCAAACTGGGTGGCAATCTGTTCCGTACCAAAGCCCTCCAACGTCATATCAAAAATGCGCCGGACAACTTGTGCAGCTTCTTCATCAATGACCCAATGCTTGGGATTGTTCGGGTCCTTGATATACCCATAGGGAGGAAGTCCCATCGGTTCGCCGGAGTTGCCTTTGATTTTATTACTGATACGGCGTTTCTTGCTGATGTCGCGGGCATACCACTCATTGAACAGGTTTCGGATGGGTGCCAGTTCGTTTTCTCCCTCGGCCGTGTCGATGTTGTCCGAAACTGCAACAAGTCGGATGTCATGGTCCGGGAAAAATTCTTCTGTCAGCCGCCCGACCTCGATATAGTTTCGGCCCAGACGGGAAAGGTCTTTGACGAACACAGCAGAGGCTTTTCCTTGTTCAAGCTGCTGCATCATTTCAACGAAACCGGGACGGTTCATGGTCACGCCGGAAATGCCATCATCCAGAAAGTGAACCAGATTGGTATAGCCTTTTTCCTTTGCAACTTTGGTGAGCAGCTTCTTTTGGTTGCCGATGCTGTAACTCTCGCCCTCCAAATTATCATCACGGGAAAGACGCTCATAGAGAAAAGCGGTTGCTTCACGGGATTTCTTGTTACTCGACTGTTTCATACTCGCTCCTTTCTTGGGACAGTCGAATAGCAAATTCACTTGTACACCTATATTATAACACAATCCGCTTTCTCTGTCCGCTGCCTCCCGAAAGGTCATTATAATTTTTCGCTTTCGGATTTCATCAGCCGGAGAAGAACTTCTCCTAAGGTTTGGGAGCTTTCTTCTTTGAATACCGGCTCAATGATAAAGGATCGATTGCCAATACGATAAGTCGAATCCAAAGTAAGTACCTCTGGATTTTTTGTTTTTTCAGTGTTTGTCTTTTTCGCTTGCATCGTAAAATCCCCTTTCTTAAAAATCAAAAAATGAGCCAACGGACGGCTGCTGGCAGCAGCCCACGGGAATCTCACCCCTGCATTCCTCATGCAGCCCTACTCATTGCCTGCGACGCTCTGAACGCTCGGACTTTGACGGTAAGGGAGTATCAGCCTGTCGGTATGTCATGGCCCGCAAGCAGCCGCGCTTGCATTGCGGCGTGGTGGTGATCGCTCCACTTTTCAGAGAAAAGCATCGTGGCGCACCCGCCGTCCGGCTCGATACAGACAGAAACGTATCCGTTTGCCCTATGATGCACCGCCATTGTCCTGTGGGCATATTTTTCAAGGTGCTGTCCCGAAACGTGGAAAGGGTCAAACCGTTTCGGCTCTGGTCACAATAGAGGAAATAAGTTTGATTTCCAG
>NZ_QVGY01000019.1:0-12794 GCF_003604105.1 Faecalibacterium sp. AF10-46
ATACCGCAATGGCTCACGCCGGGGGTATCGTAGGTTCCCTTGAAAAACACAAGGTCGCCCGGTTTGACCTGCGCCGTCGAAACAGGAGTACAGAGGTTGTAAAGGCCCTGTGCGGTCTGGCGGCCCACGTTCCAGCCGGAGTGATTCAGCACCCACGAAATGTAGCCGCTGCAATCAAAGCTGGTGCTGGGCGAACTGCCGCCCCACACATACGGGTAGCCGATGTACTTCGTGGCTTCCTCCATCATTGCGGCGAACTTATCATCTTTGAGGGCTTCCGGGGAAATATCGTAGTAGGTGGGCTGCTTGATGGTGGACGCATTGGGGTATTGCGCTTTGCCGAACAAATCCGGCCGGTTGCCCAGCGTGCGCATATAGAGCGAATAAGCACTGAGTTGTTCTTCGGTCAGCACTTCCACAGGCAGATGGGATAAATCCTTGTTCTTCAGCTTGACCGTGCAGATGTAGTATTCATACGGTTCTTGGTAGGTGATAATTTGCGGCACACCATACGGGCCAATAATGACCATCATTTTTGTACGGTAACGTATCTGCATGGTCACGGTCTCGGTCAGGATGTACTGCTTTTCAAAGAGCATTTCAAGTTCGCCCTGCACCTCGGCCAATGTAAAAACGCCATCATGGAGTGCGGACAAAATCGAGATCAGCACATAGGGGTCATGCTCGATTTCGTCCAGATAAAAATGGTATTCATCGTAGTTGTGGGTGGCCTCGTAGGTGTCGAGATACCGTTGCAGTTTTTGTTCCAGCTTGGCGTAGGTTTTTTCTGCACCCAGCATATCCTTGTCCTTGGAAAAGTAAGAGGATGCCGTCACGCCGGTTCCAGCGGTGCCCGCCATCACGGTGCAGGACTGCAAACCCGTTATCAAGAGCAGAGCCAGCAGACCGAACACCGCCACGATCAGAATGGTTTTCCAGTTCCGGGCCGCAAATTCGGCTACCCGTTCGCCGCCCTCGGCCGCCAGCTTTGTTACCCGGAAACCGTTCTCTGCGGTGGCGGCTGTACCCTGCGCGGCGGCTTGTCCGGCCTGCCGTGCAGCTTTGGCATACTGCTGTTTGATACGCCGTTTCTGCCACATCCGGGAAATGGGGTTGCTGGCCGCCTGTGCAAGCTGCGGATTATCCCGCAAGGACTTCTGGTAGAAAAACTCGGCGTTGGCCGAACGCAGTTCCCGTTCTGCCTTTTCCACGGCCTTGTAGGGCTTCATCTTGTGGTGCCGGATGCCGCTGCGGATGGCCTTGGCAGTCTGCCGCTCCACCAGTTCTTCACCCTTGTGGCCGCCCTCCACGCCCACATTTTCGTGTTCGACCTCGTGGATTTTCCCGTGGGCGAACAGCAATGCTTCCGAAAGCGGACGGCTGGCCGGGTTTGGTTTCAGGCTGGGCGGGCCTTTGTCCTGCTGCTCAAAACGCAGGGTGGATTTTGCCTTGCCGCTGGCGGCATCGTAGACTTTTTCCTTGACCGGGACGCGCTTTTTCGGCAGAGCGGCGCGGGCAGCATCCAGCTTGTCAGCCTTTGCTTCCGCTTTGTGGATATACGGCTGCAACGCCGGGTCTGCCCGTTCTTCCTCGGTCAGTTCCAGACGGGAAGCAGAGCGGTGCAGGCCATCTTCGCTTTCGGCAGTTTCCGCAGCTTGCTTGGCCTTTTTCTTTGCCTTGTGCTTGTCCTTGATGTCCTCGACCCGTTCTAAGATTTTTTCAGCCTTGCCCTCGGCATCCGTGGAGTAGTCCTGTTCCGCTTCCCGACTGGAAACATTCTCTACAGTGCCGTCCGCTTGATTTTCCACCACCAGACCGTCACGGGTCATGGTCTGGGTGACTTTGGCTTTTGCCTGCAATTCTTTCAAGGTTCTTCACCTCCCATCGGGCAGCAGCTTGTTTCAATGTCCGCAATGTATTTGAGAATCGGGAACACCTGCGGCGGCGAAACCGCATTGCCCAGCGTTTTCATCCGCTTGCTGCGGTTCGGCACCTCTTCGGTCAGGCGCGGGATGTCGGCGGGTTCTTCGGCCCAAAGGGAATGTCCGTCCATTTGCGCGGGAAACCCATCAGCCACTCTACCCAGTCCGGGTTGAGGTAGGGCCTTTCCAGCGTGGTGGGGGTCATGCGGTAGACCACATGAGAGAGCCGCGCCGTCCATGCTTTGCCATCCTTGTTCATCTTGCGATAGCTGCCGTTCGCAGAGATTTGGATGTCCAACCCCTTGCCCACATCCCCGGTGTCGCTGGCAAGGGGTGTGGGAAGCAGCGGAGCCGATGATGAATACCCGTTTCCGTTCGTGCCACGCGCCAACGGCAGCAGCAGGTAATACGAAAACCCGAACATCGTAACCTGCCTGCTCCAAGTCAATGAGCGTTTTGTCGAGCCCCATACGGAGGAAGCCAGCAACATTTTCTCCAAGCACCCAACGGGGCTGCAATTCCCGGATGACCCGCAGCATTTCGGGCCACAGGTAGCGTTCATCGTGGAAGCCGCGCTGCCGCCCTGCGGTGGAGAACGGCTGGCACGGGAAGCCGCCTGAAATGAGGGTGACGGTGCGAAGTCCGGTTTTTTCAAAGAAAGCCTCCTTTGTTACTGTGGTGATGTCCTGAAAGCGGGGCACCTCCGGCCAGTGGCTTGCCAGAACAGCGGCGGGAAAGGCCGCCCACTCGCATTGGCAGACCGAAGTAAAACCCGCTGCTTCTGCGGCAAGGTCGATGCCGCCGATGCCGGAAAACAAGCTGAAATGCGTTAGGCTCATAGCTCCACTACCTCACTGAGCCGGGTGGTCATAATCTTATAGAGCTGGGTGTTTTTCGGGATGGGGTTTGAGAACGGCAGCACCACATTCTCAAAAATCAGCAGTCCTTCGCCCGGTTCCGAATTGTCGATGTACTTCTGCTGGTCTGCGGAGAGGTTCAGCCGTTCCGAAAGGATTTTGCGGTCGCCGGATGCCTGATTCAGCAGCGTGATGAAGTCGCTGTTTTCCAGAATGTTCTCGATCTCCGGGGAAGAAAGAAGGTCCTTCACATTCTGGGTGGCGCCCGTGGGTACGCCGCCCCATTTGCGGAAGCGTTTCCAAATCTCGGCACTGTACGCAGCGGTCTGTTCCTCTTTCAAGAGCAAATGGAACTCATCCGCAAAGTACCATGTGGCCCGGCCTTGGCTGCGGTTCTGGGTGACGCGGCCCCATATCTGGTCTTGGATAATGAGCATCCCCAGTTTTTTTAACTGCTTGCCTAACTCTTTGATGTCAAAGGCCACGAGCCGGTTGTGGATGTCCACATTCGTTTTGTGGTTAAACACATTCAGCTAGCCGGACACATACAGGTCGAGTGCCTGCGCTACCCGGTCCGCTTCCGGCAAGTGCTGGTCGAGCAGGGCTTGGTGCAAATCGGAGAGGATGGGCATATTCTCTGGGCAGGGGTTTGCCAGATAGGGGCGGTAGATGACTTTCACGGCACGGTCTATCACGGTGCGTTCAATCGCTTCCAGACCTGTTTTGCCGCCCATGACCAGTTCACAGAACGACAGCACAAAATCCGATTTTAGGGCCAAAGGGCTGTCATCTTCGGAGTAGTTCAGGTTGATGTCCAAAGGATTCACATAGTCCTTGCTGGTAGGCGAAAGTTTGATGACCTGCCCATGCAGCCGCTTGACCAGCGGGTAATACTCGGCCTCTGGGTCTGAAATAAAAATATCGTCAGCAGTCGTTAAAAACACACTGACGATTTCGGACTTGCAGCTCATGGATTTGCCGCTGCCGGGCGTGCCCAGCTTCAAGCCGTTGGGACACCGGGCCTGCTTGCGGTCCAGCATGATCATGTTGTGGGATTTTGCGTTGATGCCGTAGTACATGGCCGCACCGCTCTGGAAAAGCTCCTGCGTCACAAAGGGCACGAACACCGCCACGTTGGAGGTGGTAAGGCTGCGCTGAATCTTTATCAGCACCGCATAGATGCCCACGACAATCATAATCAGGAACGCTTGGAAACCCAGTGCCAGCAAAGACTTCAAGTAGTTCTGCCCGGTGCTGCGCCACTCGCTGCTGCCCATGGTCGCCAGCGGGATAGGGCCTAACGCTGTGACCACATAAATTTCAATCATGCGTCCGTAGGTCACAAGAAAGATGCAGATGGACAGGATGTTCATGGTCAGGCCCACTACAAGGGTCTGGAACCACAGGCTGAGCAGACTGCCGATGGTCATGCTTTCCAGTTGAAATTCCAGTCCGGGTATCAGGCGGTCAAAGTGGATGGATGTTTCACCGATGATAACGCCGGAACTTTGGTTGACAACGCTCTGGGTGGCATCGAACACGCCCATGACGATGTTCCATGTATTGCTGACAATGAGGATGGCAAAAGCAGACTTGAAAATCCAGCGGAAGAACATGGAGGTGTCAAAGTCGTGCATATTGTTCTTTTCGGTAATCATCTGGATAAGCTCATGGCACATCACAAGGGCAAGGATGGCTGCCGCAATGGGAAGCACCACCGTTTCGGAAAGACTGCGCAGCATATTGAAGATGCCGCTGTTCCATGCCTGCGGGGTGGAGCCAACGTCCGAAGCGATTTCGCCCACCTTGGCATTCACGTTATCGAACAGGCCGGAGAGGTTGCCCGTGATACCATCTATCAAAATGCCTTTTATCCATTTCTCGATGATCTCACTAATCAAGCAAAGATACCTCCTTTCCCGCGCCCTCCCGGTTCGGTGGGAGAGCGCGGAGGAGGATTTTAAGTGTTAGTTGTTCGGAAAATTGTGGGCAGCGATGCAGGGCTTAGCCCAGCAGCCCGGACAGCAGCGGGACAAAGGTCACGCCGATCAGGGCAACGCCGCCGCCCGCGACCAGCTGCTTCACGCCCTGGCTCTTTACTGATGTGTGATAAAGAAGTAATAGAAGTGTAAAAAATTTTGCCGTTCCTATCCGGCACTTGCGCATTGTGTCGGATAGGTCGGGCGGTTATTCGGGCAAGTCCACCTTGCCAACAAAAGAATAATAAATCTCAATGTCCTGTCTGCGGGTCTTGTTCTCGTCATAGCTGCACTCATGCACAACGATTTTCTCTACAAACTCCCGCAGCAGAGTAGGGGTAAGTTCTTCAAAGCTGGTATGCCGCCGGACAACATTCATAAACTTTTCTGCGTTCACGGTGGCTTCCTGTGCTTTGGAAAGCTCCGCTTGGATAGCGGCGGCTCTTTCTTTCAGCTCCCGTTGTTCTGCTTCATAGTCTGCCGACAGCTCTGTGAAACGCTCGTCTGATATGCGCCCGGTCACGCTGTCCTCATACAGCCGCTTGAAGATAGCGGATAACTCGGCTATGCGTTTCTCGGCGGCTTCCAGTTCCTTTTTCTTGGCGGCGTTCCTGCGCTTGCCCCCGTCCTCGTTCTGCTCAATCAAGAGCTTCATAAACCGGGCTTCATGCTTTGCCGCATAGCTTGTCACTTTCCGCAGATTGGAGAGTACACCAGCGGTCAAGAGGTCGGTGCGGATAAAGTGCGCCGTACAGTCATGGGTGCGCTTCTTGTAGTTGCCGCAGATATAACAGTCCTGCTTGCGCTTGTCCGTCTGGTATCGCTGCTGATACATGACACTGCCGCAGTCCGCACAGAACAGTATGCCGGAGAACAAGCCCACTTCATCATAGCGGTTGGGGCGTTTGCGCTGCTTGCGAAGTTCCTGCACCCGTTCCCATGTCTGGGTGTCTATGATAGGCTCGTGGTGGTTCTCGAAAATCACTTGCTTCTCCGGGGGATTTTCTACGCTGTGCTTGACTTTGTAAGAGAGCTTTTCTGTCTTGAAGTTTACCAGACAGCCTGTGTATTCCCGGTTTTCAAGGATATGCACAACGGTATTGGTCGCCCACTTGCACTCATAGCCGGGGTGGTAGCGGCGGGTGCTGCCCGTCCTGCGGTATTCCAGCGTCCCCGGCGTGGGGATCTGCTGCTCTGTGAGCATACGGGCTATCTTGGTCGGACCATTCCCGGCAAGGCAGAGGTTGTATATCTGCTTGACTACGGGTGCAGCTTCCTCGTCAATAATGAAATTTTCGTTCTCGTCCATGAGGTAGCCATACACAGGCTTGCTTGTGATGGGCTTGCCACTCATGCCTTTTGAGCGTTTTACTGCTTTGATTTTCTTGCTCGTATCTCTCACCAGCCATTCGTTAAAGATATTCCGCAGCGGGGCAAAGTCATTGTCGCCCTGTGCGCTGTCCACTCCGTCATTGATAGCGATGAAGCGGACACCTTTCTGTGGGAAAATCATTTCCGTGTACATTCCCACTTGCAGGTAGTTTCGCCCTAACCTCGACATATCCTTTACGATAACTGTCCCGACTTTTCCGGCTTCAATGTCCGCAAGCATGGCTTGAAAACCGGGTCTTTGAAAGTTCGCACCAGAATAACCGTCGTCCGTGTACCAGCGCAGATTGGAAAAGCCGTTCTGCTTTGCATAGGTTTCAAGAATACGCTTCTGATTGGAAATGGAATTGCTTTCGCCTTGCAGCTCGTCCTCATGGGAAAGTCTTGGGTAAAGGGCGGTAATTGGTTGTTGGTTGGTCTGTCTTAACATAAAATCCTCCGTTTCCGACAGCCAGCCCCACTATTCCGTACCTTGATTGTACCACATGGGGCGGCTGTCTGTATAGCGGCAAAAGCGTCAAATCTGCTTCTTTATGGTCGGTCAAATCGCCGTTTTTTGTGTAGCAGCTTCCGCTTCCAGCACTTTCATCATCTTGTCGGCTGCGGTGTCGGTTGCGCCCTGCTTGAAGAAGCCGGAAACGGTAAGGACGGAGTTGCCCATGCGGATTTCCGTTACACAGTCCGGGCGGCGGTCTGTTTTGGTGGTGCTTGTCTGTTTCGTTTCTGTCATAGGCTCTCCTTTCGCTGCTTCATCAGCTGCTTTAAGCGTTCCAGCTTTTCCTGTGCGGTTTCCTTTCGGAAGTTGCTGCCCGTGAAGCGGACAGGGGCGCACATGGAAGTCAGCCTGTCATAGATACGGGCGTGGGGTGTGTCCTGCGGGTGCTGCAATTCCTCCAGCGTGAGGTTGGTCGTGGCGATCAGCGGCTTGCCGCTTCGGTAACGGCTGTCAATCACGCTGTAAACCTGTTCCAGCCCGTATTCTGTCCCTCGCTCCATACCGAAATCATCAAGTATCAGCAGGGGGTAGCTGCAAAGGCGGGAAATATATTCGTTCCTGCCCTCAAAGCTAGCAGCAAGGTCATTGAGTATGCCGCCCGATTGTGCTGCGTGTCCAGCCGCTTTGTTCTCCGATTTCTTTCTGCGTCAAGTGCTGAAAGTAGTACAAAAAGATTTCTTCCTGCGTCTGTTCCGGCAATCGGGCAAGAACAGCCGCAAGAGAACAGCTATCTAAAAGTATCGTCTGCCCCCGGACAGAGAACGGATAAGTTTCGCCATAGTCTGGAACTTGAAAATACTCGTCTATGGCGCTTAGTGGAACAAACTTTTCTTCGGTCAAGTATTCAAGGGAGATTTCCCGTTTCCACCTCGCTGCCAGCATACGGGCAGCGTCAAAGGACGCATGGCGAATAACAATCCGGCAATAGGTATCATGGGTATAGCGGATATGTTCTTGATAGGCTTCGTATTCAGTCATGGAAAATCCCCCTTTCTTCGATTATGGGAAAGGGCGGCAGCACTTTTTGCTGTCGCCCCTTGATTACCCACCAGCAAGGACAGTCGGAACTGTCAACGGCGGGCGCAGCCCGTTCATCTTGACCGTTGACTTGCTCCGCTGGTTTTGCTATTTTTAGCGACTTCATTCATCTATGCTTATCGTTTCATCACTTATTGCTGGCGGGTTATTCTGGGTATTGCTGTTGAGGTCTGGAACGCTGAAAAAGGCAGCAATAAAAATATTCACAAGAACGATTACTGCCAATATAATGGCAACAATTTTCCAGATACGACGTGAGCGGCGGTTCTTGATTGCCAGTTGCTCGTTTATTCTGGATAGTTGTTCGGCAACATCACTGGCGACATTTTCATTTTCAATTTTCGTACCCAGCAATTCACTGACAGATACCTCTAATATTTCAGCCAGACGAATAAGAGTATCAGCGTCGGGAACGGACAAATTTTTCTCCTATTTGGAGATAGTCTGTCTGACTACATGAAGTCTGGTTGCTAATTCTTCCTGTGAAAAGCCTTTCTGTTTTCTGAGAGTTTTTAGATTTTCACTAAACATGATGTGTTCCACTCCTTTGTCTTGGTAAATCAAAAATAGCATGATAGCTGCTATGCGGCAAGCAATGCAGATTAACATTAGCGCAACTGCCTATAAAATAAGCATAATTCCGCACAAATCACTTGAAAACGAATATTTCTTCAATCGGTGCTTCAACAACTCTTGAAATATCAATCGCCAGTTTAAGTGAGGGATTGTATTGTGCCTTTTCCAGCCGCATAATTGTTTCTCGCCGCACGCCTACCTGTGCCGCTAACTGCTCTTGTGTCAAATCCTTTAATAGCCTGTACTTTTTTAATCTACATTCAAAATCCGGCACGTTTATTCCTCGCTTTCATCAAACTGTTCATCGTTATCATAATGATATAGCAGATATTCGCTAAGGAATATTTCAAGTGCTATGGAGAGAGCTATAACAATAACAAGAGCAATTAAGGTATATTCAAGGTTATCCATGAGCTTTCCCTGTCCCAAAATGAGTATTGCAAGAAAAATAATGGACAGAGAAGTTTTGTTCGCTACACTTTGCGCTTTCATTTTGTTTTCTTTGTATCGTTCATCTATAAGAGTATTTGACATTTTTCCCTCATAGAAAAATCCGAAAAAGCCGAAAAACAGGAAAAACACAAAAGGAAAAATTGTCTTGTCAACGCTGTAAGTCCAAAATCCCAAAAATCCGGCAAATCCTAATAAACCTAAAAAACCCAGTTTGGGATTTATTGTTCTGGTGGATTGCAAGGTTAATTCCCTACGCCTGTTTGTTTTAATAGATTCCAAAAACAACACAACAATATTCACAATATACAAGGTAAGAAGTACGCCGGAAATAATCATAGGCAGGTCTTGCACTCTGAAAACATATTCAGATAAATCCATAGGCACAATAAACCTTGAATTGTTAAATGCTATCGTGTACCATGAAGATATTGCTACCAGCAGAGCGCATATCACGCCCAGGCAAATTGTGAGTTTCGTTCTTTTTTTCATAATGGTGTCCTCCGATGAGATGTATTTGTCGCTTTACAAGATAAATATATCACTTCAAAGGCTGGCTGTCAATAGGAAAGATACAAATACATCACTTTCCAAAAAATGCTTAGAAAGACAAAAGCTGATATAGGAAAATCCCCACATCAGCTTTTCGTATTGGTCTGTGTTTTGGAAATAGTGGCTGCTGTCTATCAAATTATCATTTGTTACTTTACCGCACATGAGCATTGCTGCCGGGGTTATCCTGTCCATAGCCCTCCAACAGGTTGATGCCGCCCCAGACACACAGGGCACCGCCCAGACCGACCACGATGGTCTGCAAAGTATCGACTGCGCTGTTGAAAAATTCCATAAGGTCCTCACTTTCTGCCGCTTGTTCTGCGGCACTCAAAAATTTTTTCAAAAAATGCCGCCCCATTCGGCGGCTGCATCTTCATCCGACAGGGCGATTTCGTACAGGTCAAAACTTTCGTCCTGTGCGACTACCTGCTGCCGTTTCCGGCGCAGGGTGGATAAGAACCTGTCCACATCAAAGGTATTTTTCTTGTCCGCGTCCGCAAGGTATTTGTAGTGCGGGTGCTTGGTGATGTCGAACTTCTCCGAGAAGAACGGCCTCACGCCCCGCAGCTGCAAAATACATTTGCCGCCGTCCATGATTGCGATTTCGTCCTCTGACATCAACGCCTTTCCTAATTTTTGATAGTTCAGTCCGTGGGAGGTTTGAGAACCCCGGTTTTCGCTGGTGTTGAAACTGTCGATGGTCTCTTTCCCCAGCGCATCGGAGATCTCTTTGGCATTTTTGCCCCGCCCACTCAAAAAGAGAACAGAATCGCAGTTGTCTGAAATGATTTCGGCCGCATCTTTGTAGATGGCTTTCAGCTGCGACTGGCTCTGCAAAATGATGGATGCCGAGATTTCCCGGCTGCGGATGGTGGCGATCAGCTTGTCGAAGTTTGGAATCTGCCCGATGTTGGAGAACTCGTCCAGAATCAGCCGCACATGGACAGGCAGCCGGCCGCCGTATTTATCATCCGCACGGTCACACAACAGGTTGATAAGCTGGCTTTGGAGCATGGCCAGAATGAAGTTGAAGGTGGTATCCGTGTCGCTCATAATCAAAAACAGCACGGTCTTTTCATCCCCGATGGTGTCCAGCTCAATTTCATCGTTCTCCATCAGTTCCCGTACTTCCCGGATGTCAAATGGAGCCAAACGGGCACCACAGCTTATCAGGATGGAGGAACGGGTCTTGCCCGCCGACAGCAAGAACTTTTTGTACTGCCGGACAGCGAAGTGGTCCGGGTCTTTCTGTTCCAGCCGTTCAAACATGAGGTCAACTGGGCTTTGAAACTCCGGGTCGTCCTCGCGGGCTTCACTGGCATTTATCATTTCCAGCAGGGTGGTGAA
Organism: Faecalibacterium sp. AF10-46; assembly: GCF_003604105.1. Taxonomy (NCBI): domain Bacteria; kingdom Bacillati; phylum Bacillota; class Clostridia; order Eubacteriales; family Oscillospiraceae; genus Faecalibacterium; species Faecalibacterium sp. AF10-46. Next base: position 10,610 of record NZ_QVGY01000019.1, read on the forward strand.
GTTCATTTCCTCTGCCGGGGCCTCGCACCAGATGTAGCCGATAAGCGCGGTGTAGAACAGCCGTTCCGACTTCACCCAAAAATCTTCTGCCGATTTTTCGCCCTCGCCCTTGGTGTTGGCGATAAGGGTATTCACCAGCTTCAGCACGTCCTTTTCCGAGTGGATGTAAACAAAGGGGTTGTACTTCATGGACTTGGAAAAGTTTATCGTGTTCAGGATTTTCACCCGGTAGCCTGCCCGCTGGAACATTTGGCCTGTTTCCAGAACCAGTGTGCCTTTTGGGTCTGTGACCACGAAGGAGGTGGGATAGTCGGAAGTGGGGAAACATTGCATGAGGTTGGGCTTCACATAGAAGCGGGTCTTGCCGCTGCCGGAGCCGCCGATCACAAGCCCATTTTTATTCCGAGCTGTTTTGGGGTCTTTGGGCCGCCCGGTCATGGTCAGGCGTTCGGTCTGGGTCAGCAGGATGTTGTTTTCAAACTTGGGGTCGATGTAGGGGGCAATGTCCTTGGCGGTGCCCCATCGGGCAGAGCCGTATTCCTCGCCCTTGCGGTACTTCTTGGCGTTCTTGCCCTTGCTGTACACGATGAGCCGGACAGCCACCGCCCCGGCAACGCCCACGCACAGGTCAAACGGATGCAGGCTGGGCAGCGGGTTTGCAAAGGCGGCGGAGATGCCGCTCGTCAGGTGGAGCAGCTTTGCCGAAGCATCCGCGCCCGCAGCCAGACGGTACGCCTGCCCGCATTTGGCGAACAGGTACACGAACAGCAGATACGGCAGATTCAGCAACAGCAGCTTTTTCAGTTCAGGCTTCATCGTTCCAGCCCCCTTTGCTTGATTTTTTCCTTCGCACGTTTCGGCTGCTGGGCCGCTTTCTGCTTGGCTGCTGCCAGCACCTTGCGGATAGAGGGCCGCTGCTCCTTGGTGAGCGTTTTGGCCGTGAACTCCCGGAACGCCTGTTCCAAATTGTCTGCATCCTTGGCCTTGAAGATCACGATGTAGTGGGGCGGCTGGGTGGTCTTGTCCTTGCGTAAGGCGAAGTCCACGCCGTACTTCTTGGCGCAGGGCTTGAACGCCCCGATGTTCGCCTCTGTGACTTCAATGTTGGTCAGGGCCGCGCCGTGGGCTTTCAGCTGTTTCAGGCTTTGCTTGCCGTGGTGCAGCTTTGGCCCCTTGGCCCGGTGCTGCAAGTATTTTTTCAGTGCAGCTTGCAACGCTTGGGCGGTGAGTTTGCCCGTTTTCATGGACAGGGCAATGGTTTTCTGGGTGACTTCTTCCTGCAATATGAAGCCCTCCTTGTTGCAGAAAATTCAGAGCGGCAGCTAGGGGGGAACCACCAGCCGCCGCAGGTAAAGTGGTCTCATGGATGGGTACTCCGTTCGGTCAGGTGTTGGGCGGGCGGCCCCAATCGGGCTGCGCCATATCGTGCGCCACGAGGGACGCATAGTAGCTGTTGATGGTGCTGGGCGCGTTAAAAAGCATGGCCCGCAGGTATTGCTTGATGTTGCGGACTTTGGTGGTGTTATCCCGCAGGCAGTCCATGACGAACTCGATGTGATGGCTGTCCAGCTTCAAGAATTTCGCCTTGACCAACTCTGCCGGGTAATCGTCCCCGGCCACCCGGATGGACTTGCGGCTGGTGCAGACGGTTTCCAGCAGGATGTCCACGATCTCGTCCAGCTGTTCCCGATCTATCCGGGGATTCTGGGTGAGGGTGTCATACTCGATGTTCTCCAGAATCAGGTCCCGGTAGATTTGATAGGCCGCTTCCTTTCGGCTTCCTGTCCGTTCCGGCGGCGGTGCCGCTGCCTCGTCCTCGTCCAAAGGCAAGGGGTTTGGGGAATGGATAGGAATGGAATCGGTATTTAATCTCTCTTTCTTTTGTTTTTCTGTAATTAGTTTATCTTTATTTAATTGCATTGGATTTTCCAACGTAGGGTTTTCCTGCGTGGGATTCTCCAACATTGGATTTTCCAATGTAGGTGAAACCGATGCAGGAATGGGCTGCGGCAGCTCGAAGATCACATAGTCTGCACCGCGCAGCCGCCCTTTCTCGTCCCGTTCTCTGGAACGCTGGATGTAGCCTGCCTGTTCCAGTTCCCGGATAGCCTGCCGTATCGCATCGATGCTTTCCCGGTTGATACGGGCCAGCCCTTGCAGGGTGTAGTCCCAATCTTCCGGCAGG